>NZ_NXLP01000009.1:0-72080 GCF_003364125.1 Helicobacter sp. MIT 14-3879 | reverse complement strand
CGCCATAGAAAAGGCATACAAGCACCACAAGCAACTGAATACCAAACTGCCACCCCTCTGGCAAAGATGTCAAGAAATTCATTAGGCTAACTCCTTATTAAAATATAAAATATTTTAATAAAAAGATAAAAACCATATACCAATGTAAGTCAATTTTTATATAAAAATTTGTTAAAAATATTTATTCATTAATAACGCAATATTTGAAATTAAGATTCTTTAAGAATTTAGCTAACTTTAGAATGATTTAAGAAAAGCAGAATTGTAAGCTTTTTTATATTTGTAAGTTGGGTAAAATCCAAAAGGATTTTACAATAAATATATTAAAATATTTATTTTACTTTACCACTTAATGTAACTTTTACAAGTGGCCAACTAAAACCAGCGTGTCCGGGGGCTACATCACTTAAAGCTTTAAGAGCTTTAGATGAATTTTTAAATACACTTAAATCAAGCTCACCTTCAGCAAAAAAATCACTCTCATTTATAGTATAGCTTAGAGGTAGATTTGATTTTTCTTTGCCAATCTTAACAATTCCACTTAACAAACCTTGATTATCTCCTTCAACTACATTTACAATTTCAACTTCAAATTTAGCACCTTTATTTAGAGTTTTAAAAAAAGCGTTTTTAATATTATTAGTTATTTCATCTACATTCATATCTACATTATTTGGGTCTATTATAGCTTTAGCTCCTTTAAATGTACTAGTTATGCTTGAGGTGTCTTTATTTAAACTATATTTTACATCATTAAAACTACCGATTGTAGCTACACGATCCTTGGTCTTATAACCTTCAAAATCTAGCTTTAATGTGCTCTCATCTATTGTTGCTGCATTTGTTACTACAAAAGATCCAGCTATTATTGCTATTTTCAATAAGATTTTTTTCATCTATTATCCTTTAAATTAAAATTTAAACTCTCATTATAGTTTAATATTAATTAATTTTTTTATTATTTTATTAAGTTTATACAATATATGCAACAAAAATAGTAAATAACTCTTTATGCTATAATTATTTTTAACAAACAAGCTTAGGAGAAAAAATGGAAATATTGCTTAATGGGGGGGGGAGGATAGTAAAAGCCCTCTAGCTTCTAGTCAAAATTCTTTTACTTCAAATCTAATTGATAATAGCCCTTCTAATACCCTTATTGAAAGATTAGAATATATTTTTAGCACCTATCAACAAAGGGTTGATTTATGGATTATTAGTGGGTTTTTTAACGCTAAAGCCTTTGTAGAAATATCTAATAGATTTTCTCAAAAAATTAATTCCTTACATATTATCATAGGGCAAACAAATCCTAGTGATACATGTGATAAATCTAATCCCATTAGATTCTACTTTTATGACCCATTTGACCTTGAGATTAAAGACTTTGATAAGCAAATTGAAGAAATCTCTGATTCAAAAACTGCCCATAATTTTATTAAGAATGCTAATATTAAAATCTATAAGTTTAATAGTAAGTTTAATGATCGCCCTATTTTAATTCATTCTAAGCTATACTTAATCCACAAAGAGGGTAATCCCTCTCTTAAATCCTATGCTATTATAGGTAGTGCAAATTTTACTGCAAGCGGGCTTGGACTCTATGGGGATAGAAGTAATAAAGAGCTAAGTCTCCTTGTAGATTCTAAAAATGACACAGAACAATCTTTAAAATATTTTGAAAATCTTATAAAAGAATGTGAAGATTCTACAAATGAAGTGCTAGATTCTCTTAATACAGGATTTTTCTACCACTCACCTAGAGATATTTTTATTAAATTTCTCTCCACCATCCCAAAAGAAGATAATCTAAATACTAATAAATCTAAAGCCCTAAATGAAGCAGTTAAAGCCTTTAATCTTTATGATTTTCAAAAAATAGCAGCTAGTGAGCTAATAAAGCGTTTAAAAAAATATCAAATAGCTCTACTAGCTGACCCTGTGGGTGCTGGTAAAACGCTTAGTGCCCTAGGCGTTGCAAGCGTATATAATAATATAGTTATTATTGCTCCTAAAAATCTCATTCCTCAATGGGAGAGCTATTTTATTACCGAAAATATGCAAGATTATAATTTAAAAAGTTTTATTGATAATATGAAGTTTAGAGTAAGAATTCTTAGCTATCATCAAGCACAAGAAAAATCAAAAGAAAAAATTGGATTTCTTCAATCTGCTGAGCTAATAATCATTGATGAATCTCATAATTTCCGCAATGGCGAACCTAGAACAACAAGTAAAAAACAAAATCGCTATCAAAAGCTAAGAAGCAATCTAAATCCTAAAGCTAAAATCCTACTTCTTTCAGCCACACCTATTAATAATAATTACCTAGATTTAGCAAATCAGCTTTGCTTAAAATCTAAATATATTACAAACACTAAGAATCCATCTTTTAAACTAGACCCAAAAAATATTTGCCTAAAAGCCAAAAAAGCCCACGAAGATGCCTTGAGTAACAATAAAGAAATAAATCTTAATGATAATTATTATGCTCTAACAGAACTTATATTTTCTCGCTCAAGTAAGCAAATTATTAATTATTTAAAAGCCCTTAATAAAGATATGCCAAAGCAGCACATTACAAGGCATTATTGCTCCTCTGTGCCACCTCATATTGAATTTAATTTTGATAGCTTAAGTAATCTTTTAGGTATAGAAAAATCCACAGATGAAAATACATCTATCTCATTTAGCATTTATGACCCTTACAAATTCTTACCAAAAGATATAAGAGATAGCTATGATAAACAAATTGAAAACCTAGGTGAATACACAACGCCAAGAGGCTTTATTTGTATGAAGCTTCTTAAGGCTCTAGAAAGCTCTATTGACGCTTTTTTGCCAATTATTCAAAAAATCATAGATTATCATCACTCCTACCTTACCACGCTAAAAGCTCCTAATGAAGAAAAATATAATGATTATGATGATGAAGAGGAAATAAAAGAAGAAAATAGCTTTCCTACCAGCCTAAAAAAGCTTGATGAAAATAATCACCTAAATATGCTAAGCCCAGAGTTTGAAAAGGTCGTTAAAAAAGATTTAGCTATTTTAGAGAGTATTGCAAAAAAATTTGAAAATTATAATTCAAAAATGGATTTTAAAGAAACTCCCAAATATAAACAGCTTTGCGAGATTATTAATTCTATCCCACAAATAAGAAAGCAAAAGCTACTTATCTTTACTGAATCTATTCCCACAGCAAAAGTCATTAGTGATACTTTAAAAGAGAGCTATCCTAACTTATGTATAGAATCTCTCACAGGAGATAGTGATACTAAAAGCTTTGTTAGGATAAAATCGCGATTTTCTCCAAAATCTCTAAAAGCCTCTCTTAGCACACAAGATAGAGAGATTGATATTTTAGTTGCCACTGATGTTTTAAGTGAGGGGGCAAATTTACAGGACTGCCAAAATCTACTTAATTGGGATATTGCATTTAATCCTGTGAGATCAATCCAACGCATAGGGCGAATTTGGCGTATTGGTTCAAGCCACAAAGAAAATTACATTACCCATTTTTTCCCAGATACTGATATAAACTCCTATATACAACTAGAATCTAAACTTAAGTTTAAAATCACTGTAGCACAAACTGCTACTAGCATAGATGACCCACACGCCCTTAAAAATGCTAAAGATGCTAAGATGTTTGAAGAAAGAAGGGCTAGAGCCTATGAGGCAATGGATAGTGAAAATATAGAAAATAGCATTATAGAAGAAAATGAATTTAATAAATTTAGCACGATTGAGAGCTATCTAAAAGAGCTATCCTACAATTTACATTATGATACTTTAGATTCTACCCTGCCAGATGGAATCTTCTCAATTGCAAATGATAGCACTCTGCCCTATCATCATCTCTTTGCCCTACTGCAAGACCTAGATTCTAAAAAATACTATTATGCACTATATGACTTAAAGACAAATAGCCTACACCCTAGTGTCTATCATAAAGATAATATAGAAAATTTATATCGCATAGATATTCTAAAAGATAGTGATAGTATCGATAGAGCCGCCTTTGAAACCCTAGAAAATATCTCTAATAATTATAGAAACTTAAGCTTTTTAAAAGAGATTTTTAAGAGCTTAACAAATGAGCTTGAGAGCCAAATAAAAGAGCACCAAAAGCAAATAGATAAAACTAAAACAAGCGATTGCGGACTAATCTCTGTAATAGAGATTAAATTTAAGCTAGTTGCATGGCTACTGCTTAACCCAGACTTTAAGCTACTAGAAAGCCTTAATAAGGGCTAAATTATGAAAGCAAAATCATATCAAATTTTTAAGATTTTACAAGGAAAAATAAATGAGTAAAAACCAATCTATACATAATACACATACTAACACAGGCTTTGATATTGTAATAGGTAATCCCCCGTATTCTCAAGTGCCTAAGGGTATCTATCCAAATAAAACTTTCCCTTATAGTGAGGGTAAAGACAAGGGCAAACAAAATCTATATAAAGTTTTTGTAGAGCATTCCTATAACCTCACTTCTAATAAAGGTATCTTTTGTCTAATCACACAAAGCTCAATAATGTGTGATTTATCTGCCTCTTATACAAGGGAGCTTTTACTTACAAAAAATTCTATAAGACAAATTATAGAGTTTCCTAAAAAAGCTCTCACAAAAGAAGGACAAGTATTTAAGAGTGCTCTTCAAAGCACTTGCATTCTTTTATGCCTTAAACAAAAACATAAAGATTATGAAAGCTTAAAACTTTCTATCAATAATGACAAAACCACAATAGATAAGCTAATTTTTGAATCTATAAAGCAAAGCTCCATAATAACCCTTTATCCAAATAGATTTGAAATCCCTTTAATTAAAAAAGGTGAAATGAAGCTAATTCAAAAAATAAAGAGAGATAAAATCTTGCTTGGAAGCTTGATTGAGAGGACACTACAGGGGAATATTAATACCATACATTTAAAAAGAATCCTCTCAAATTCTAACACAGGATTTTATATTATTAAAGGTGAAAATATCCATCGCTACCATTTAGATAATAATTTTATGAATTGCAAAATTACTGAAGAAGCAAAAAGCATTATTCAAAGAAATCTAAAGGGAAAATACATTATTGCTATTCAAGGTATTACAGGCACAGCTGATAAGAATCGCATACATTGCACATTGTTAGAATCCAAAAACACGAAATTCGTGTTTTTGGATTCGACAAAAATGCTATTTTTGCCGAATGCAAAAGAAGCAAAATATCTTGTTGGACTTCTTAATTCTAAAGTGCTAGATTGGCTTTTTAGGAAAACTAGCACAAATAATAATATTAATATTTATGAATTAGAGGATTTGCCTATCCCTCAAATCACAGATTCAAATCAACACTTATATAATGAAATTATCTCCCTAGTTAATAAAATACTAGATTCTAAAGCTAAAGATTCTAGCTTTGATACAAGAGGCTTAGAATCTAAAATAGATTCTCTAGTCTATGCCCTCTATAACCTAACAGATGAAGAAATAGCTATTATAGAAAGGAAATAAAAGCAATGCAAGATATTAAAAAAATTTTAGCAAACTTAAAGCCAACAAAAGAATCTTTTAAAACTCTCTTAGATACTCTCTTTGGTTTTGAGAAACTAACCACAGCTGATACTAGCGATATTATAAATCTTACAAATGAGCATAAAAATGAAGACTTACTCTCACTTTTTGATTTTCAAAAAACCCTCGTTTATTTTACTAATGCAGATTGGGAATCTGAACTTCAACAAGCAAAAAATACCGAACATAAGAACCTAGCCTTTAGCCTTATCCCCACACAAACTCACCATAAAAGTGAGCTTATTAGAGCAATTAGAGCAATTAATAAGAAAATAAAAAGCTATAATATTCTCTTTTTTATTAGCAAAGATAGCCTCTCTATCGCCTTTGCTACAAGGAGATATGATAAAAATTCCAAAGTAGAAAAAGATGTGATAGATAAAATCACATTAATTAAAGATATATTGCTTTCTACTCCCTCTAAAGCTCATCTTAAAAATCTAGAATCTATCCCTAAAATCACACATAAAGAAATAGATAAATATTATAGCGAGATACTAGATAAGCTATCTATCTCTGCTCTAACTGATGCCTTTTATAAGGAGATTAGAGAGCATTTTATAAAATTTAAAGATTCTATAAAACTACCTAATGATAGAGATGAAAATACTAAGAGAGCCTTTGTATTAAGGCTAATTTCTAGGATACTTTTTGTAAAGTTTTTAGAAAAGAAAGGATTAGTTAGCCCTAAGATTTGGAATATATCATTATCATCAAGCTATTATCATCAAGTTTTAGAGCCACTATTTTTTATCACATTAAACACCCCTAAAGATAATCGAGATTATGGGCTTTTGGATTCTTATATAAAAGAGCTTTTAAATTCTATCCCATATCTAAATGGTGGGCTTTTTGCCCCACAAGAAAAAGACTACTTTGATATTAATAATAGAAATATAACTACACTAGAAATCCCAAATGAACGTTTTGATGAGCTTTTTAAGACACTTGATAACTATCACTTTACCATTGATGAGGCTACATTACATAGTGAAGAAGTAGGGCTTGACCCTGAAATGCTAGGCAAAGTCTTTGAAAACTTGCTCTCTGTGCTTTTTACTGATAATAGATTAGAAGATACACAATCTTTGCGTAAAAAGACAGGGAGCTATTATACCCCGCGTGAGATTGTAAGCTATATGTGTGCCTCTAGCTTGTGTGAGAGCCTTAAAAATCATACAAATATTAATGAAGAAAGCTTAAAAAAACTCATTTTCGATAAAGATGCCATAGATTTAAGTGAAATTGAATGTTATGAGGTTTTAAACACACTAGCAAGTCTAAAGATTTTAGACCCTGCTTGTGGAAGCGGGGCATTCCCCATTGGAATCTTACAGGAAATAATTGAGATTGAAAATACTCTATTTGAGGCTATGCAAAATAAAGGGTATTCAAAGCATTTTGAAAAATCTAATCTATTACAAGAGCAACATCTAAAACAATCTAATCTCTATGAACGCAAACTTAGGATTTTACAAAATAATATCTATGGAGTGGATATTCAACCAATGGCTACAGAAATAGCAAGGCTTAGATGCTTCCTCTCGCTTATTTGTGATGCACCAAGTGAAAATATACAGCCTCTGCCTAATTTAGAATTTAAGTTTATCTCAGCAAATAGCCTTATCCCTCTACATCATGATAATTTACAATATGATGGCTACATACAAGATATGGAGGAGCTAAGGAAAATTAGAGAGCAGACTTTTAATACACAAGATAAAGAGCAAGTTAAAGCTGCCTATCTTACCTTGAGGGATAAAATAGCTAGAAATATTTCTACTGCGATAATTAAAGTAGGAGCTTTAAAATCCCAAGAATCTAGCAAAGATAATAAGAATAACAATAAACTAGATATAAATGAAAACCCTATTTTTGATTGGAATCCTTTTGACCCAAATAGTGTAGCAGGATTTTTTGATAGTGAGTGGATGTTTGGCATAAAAGCTAATGGGGGGGGGATAAGCTAAAATATGGCTTTGATATTGTAATAGGCAATCCCCCTTATGGAGCAGAACTTAGCAAAAAAGAAAAAAGTATTTATAAAAAACTTTATCCTATTGGCTCATCAAATACTGCTCAACTTTTTATTATAAGGGCTAGACAATTTCTGTATTTAAACTCTACAAACTGCTTTATCGTGCCAAAATCACTTGCATATGTCAGCACTTGGAAAAATACTAGAGAAAATATAAAAGATAATCTTACTTTATTGATTGATTGTAGTAAGGCATTTGAACACGCAAACCTTGAAATGCTAATTTATCTAATCAATGAAAAATCTAAGATAGATTCTTATAAAACAGCTAGTTTTGAGCAAAGGAAATATTTAACAAAAGTAAATAAAACCTTAATTTCACTATTTGAAATCTTTCCTCTTGGAGTAAAAGATGAGGAATTAAATCTTGGAATAAAAATTAGAAAAAATATAGGAGAAAAACTTACAGATTGTGGGAAACATATTTGGGGTGATATATTTTATAAGGAAATCAAACAAGAAAAAAGTGATTTTAAAGTGCTAGGAGGAAAAGAAATCCAAAAATATTTTATAAAATCTAAACCTAAGGGATTTATTTCTAAATATTTAACACTATCCATCAAAAGCAAAATACAGGAAAATAGTATCTTACTACAAAGGATTATATCCTGTGTATCAGGGGAGCGAACGGCTATTTGTGGTAGTATTATAGAAAAAGATAAAGAGCGATATAGAGTCGTTAATACCATTCATCAAATTGTTTGCAAACCATATTTATCTAATCGCCTTATTTTAGGGATTTTACATTCTAAAGTTTTAAATTGGTATTGCTATGCTTTTGTATTTGCTAAAGCAAGATTATCCTTTCAATTTTCAGGGGAAAGTGTAGGCAGAATACCACTTCCAAAGCTTAACGATAAATCCTTATGCAACGAAATCATCTCCCTAGTAGATAAAATCTTAGAAACTAAAGCTTTAGATTCTAACTCTGATACAAGTAATTTAGAATCTAAAATAGATTCTTTAGTGTATAAGCTATATGGCTTAAATAGCGAAGAAATCAAAATCATAGAGGGAGGTGAAAAATGAGATAATAAAATATAAGTTAAATTTTGGTTTTAATACGCGTAGAATCCTAATTAGGTTCTTAAAAATAATCTTTTAATTAAGGAGAAAAGATGACAAATAAGCAACAAGCTATTCTTATTGATATATACAAAAAATCAAATCAAGGAGTTATTTCTGTAAGTATAGGAGATAGTGGTAATTTTACTACTGATACACCAGACAAAATAGACTATATCAATGATTTAAACACATTATAAGATGAAGGATATATTAATGGTGTTTCAAATGGTGTTTCAAAAATGAGTGGAGAGATGCAATATCTATTAACAAATATAAGAATCACTGCCAAAGGAATAAGTTTTATTAAGGCACAAATAAAATAAGATTTTAATTTGATATATCATCAGTTTGATATATCAAATTATATAATTTAAAATCATCATAAGGCAAAAGTATGGATAGCGTAAGAATAGAATATGATAAAGGCAACAAAACTTTACAAATTAAATATATTCCAAATCTGGAAAATAATATTCAATTTATTTCTATTACCCCAGAAGCAATCAAGCAATATTTAGGAAAAACAAAAAGTAAGGATGAAATAGATGAAATAATTTTAGAGAAACAAGAAGAAAAAATAAAAATATATTTTTTTAAAATAAAAGTAGAGATTATTGGGGCTGACTATAATGAGATTGTTAATGATAATAACACAAAACAAATCCAAACAAAATTTGAATTGTGTAAATTTTCACATAGCATTAGATTTAGTGTTACTAATAATTTTATTTGTATATTTGAAGATAATGTGGAATTTAAATTTTGTAATTTTGAACAAGAAGTCATATTATCACAATGCATATTTAAAAAAATTTAAATATATATAATTGTGAATTTAAAAATAAAGTAAATTTTATTGGAGCTAAATTTAAAGAAAATTTTACCAATATAGATGTTATATATCATCAAAGAGCTTGTTTTCATAATGCAAGTTTTAATAATACCCCAATTTTTGCTGCATCGTCATTTTTAAATAATCAACTTGTGGATTTTATAAATGTAGAAATAAATTTAATTAATTTTAATACAATCAAAGATTTTATTAATAAAAATTTTTCAAAAACCTAAACAAATCGATAATATAAGAGACTCTTATCGTGTAATCAAAAATACTCTTATCCAACAAAATAACCTACTTGATGCTTCACAATGGCATAAATTAGAACTTTATACTAAAGAAATAGAATTAGATTCTAAAAAGCCTTCGCTTTTTAGCAAAGATTGGATAGATAAATTGGTGCTTTTATTCTACCGCTACACCTCCGACCACCATACAGATTTATTAAGGATTTGGCATAATTTGCTTATTGTGATTGGAATCTTTTGGTTTCTAAGTGACGTGATTATTGCGGGATTTGGTTGTTACTATATAGGATTATGTGATTTGAATGCTCATATTCTCATCAAAGCCTACAATATCCATATCAAGCATTTTATACTTACACATCAATATTGGGCATTAGGGATAAATTTAGCGATATGGATAATCTTTGTGGGGTTATTTTTAGCAAGTGTGTGTAGTGTGAGGCTGATAGGTATAAGAGCAATCCTTATGTTAAAGGGAGAGAGACTCTCAACTATTTTCAGGCTGATAGGGGTTATAATAAGAGTAATCCTTATATGCTTATCCTACCCTGCTGCGATATTCATTCTCCTCGCATCGCCTAAATACCTTATCCCTGCTATTGGCTTCTTCACTGATAAAAGAGCTATGCTAGAGCCCTTATCAGTCATTGGCGGAATCTATACGATTTTCTTTGCATTAATGCTTTATTCTTTGATTAAAACTGCTCGTAAAAATTCCATTATACCAAGATAGAATCTAAAATTGATATTAAGCAAAGATTCTATTCTTAATCCTAATTGCAAATATATAGAAAAATGGCGTATCTATTATGCTTAAAAGAACCTTTATACTAAAATCAAATAATGCCATAATCAATACCTCTTCAAAACTCTTTTCAAAAAGAAAGGCTATATTAAAGAAAATCATAGTATCAAAAAATTGGGCTATTATTGTAGAGGCATTATTTCTTAGCCACCATAGTCTTGGAAGTCTTTTCTTAAAAAAATAAAATAAAAAAACATCAAGTGGTTGAGAAATCATAAATGCACATATAGAGGCAATGGCAATCAAGGGCTCACTTAATAAAAGTGATGGAATAAAAGCAATGGTAATTCCTAAAGAAAGCACTTTTAAAACATCTTTTCTATTATTTTTCTCACTTAAAATATCAAGGAATAGAAAGCTAAATGGATAGCTTAAAGCCCCATAAGTAAGGTAAGTTCCAGCTATACTAAACTGCACAGCATAGTTTGATAAAACAACAATTAATGAAAAAACAATAGCATATATAATAAATTTCAATTGCATATTTAATAAATATCTGCTAGTTTTAGGGTGAATTCCACTTCGCTTTTAGTAATCATTAGTTCTTTTGCGATATTTTCTATACTCCAACCATCTTTAAACATAGAAATTATCCTTCTATCATCGATATTAGAGCTTATGTTGGAAGCATACAAGTTACTTTCTTTTAACTTATCTTCTAATGCTTGAAGTTTAATATCAACATACTCTCTATCTTTTTCAATGATTGAATAAATATCATCTATATAACTTCTAAAATTAGCTTTAGAATTATCATTGGGTAGGTTTTTGATTAGTTTATGAAGCTTATAAATCTCTTTATTTAAGTCATCTAAAGATTTTTCATATCTTGCAAGTCTCTTTTGAGAATCACCATCTTTAATATAAAAAAATATAAATATTAATAAAAAAAGAACTACTATACCGATATTTATAATTAATATGTTGCTCATTTATTACTCACCTTTTATTTTATGAAATTGTAGCAAATTTTATGATTTTGTTTTATTTTCTCTTATCAAACTACGCTCTCTTGCGGTAATATATCCATCAAAATCTACTATATCTCTATTATGCATTAGATAGATTCTACCCTCTTTTGAATTTAGGGCTTGAAAAAATATTGGCACTTTTCTTGCTGGGAATATAGCTATATCAAGCCTAGCATAGTATTTTTGACTAGTCTCTAAAATATCATTTTGAAAAATTATCAAACTATGTCCAATAGAATCTAAAATAGTCTCTATATCTAACTTAATGTATTCTTTAGTCTCTTTTTTAATATATAAACTCAAGGCATCTACTTTTCTATGAAGCTCGATTAAAAGCTGTATGATAGGCTCATTATCATCTATTACCTTGCCCCTTGAGCGAATATTCCTAAGATATAAGCTAATTGGATCATCATTATTTTCTGAAAGCCTATCAAACTCATTTTTAAAATAATTCTCATTGTCCAATTCACTAGATATTTTAGAAAATTCTATTTTTAATGGAGCTTTAATTATTCTCATAATGTATTATCCAAAATTATAAATATTAAAAAAACAAACCCTAAATAGCCGTTTGTCTGAAAAAATGCTTTAGGAATATTTAACAAATCCTTATTTACTAAATAATGCTCATAAACAAGCATACAAAACGCACTAAATACTCCTATATAAGCAAAAATTCCACCTCCACTAAAAATAATAAATAAAATCCAAAATATTACTGCTAGGGTATGTGAGATTCTAGATATTACTAGAGTTACTTTTAGCCCATAACACGATGGTATTGAAAATAAATTATTTTCTTTATCAAAATCCATATCTTGTATTGAATATAATAAATCAAATCCAGCCACCCAAAACAAAACACCTATTGATAAAAATAAACTCCAAAGAGGAATCTCTCCTAAAACTGCAACAACCCCAGCAATAGGAGCTAAACCTAAACTAAGTCCTAAAATAAAATGTGCTAGTGAGCTAAAACGTTTAAAATAAGAATAAATTCCTAAAATAAATAAAAATGGAATAGATAATTTTAATGCTAAAGAGTTAATAAAATATGAAACAATAATAAATAGCAAAGCATTAAGCACAATGAAACCAATCATCATATTTATAGAGATTCTACCATCTACACTTGGACGATTTTTTGTCCTTAAATTTAGACTATCAAACTTAATATCACAATAGCGATTAAATGCCATTGCAAAATTCCTAGCTGAAATCAAAGCAAAAGCACATAAAATCATTATCTGCCATCCAAACCAACCATTTGCAGCAACAATCATTGAGATTAAAATAAATGCAGAAGAAAATATAGTATGTTCAAAAACTACTAATTCATTAAAATTTTTTAACATCTTAAACATCATTTTAATCCTAGTGAAACTAATTTTTTAAATCCATCTGCAACGCTTAAGTTACTCTTCTCTACACTATCTTTTTTAACATTAAGTAAAAATCCTGAAGTTGGATTTGGCGTAGTTGGCACAAAAACCCAATAAGAATCTTCTAATTCTTTTGTTACAAAACCCATAGTTTTATACTCACCAATATGAACATAAACTACCCCCAAATAGCTATCTGCTCCCTTACCACTAAAGAGATTAATTACTTCTTTTAATGTAGAATAAACTGATGATATAAGCGGAATCTTCCCAATTATTAATTCTGTAATCTTTATAAAAATTGCTTCTTTATTTTTCTCTACTATTAGTCCAAGTGAGAATAATGATACAATCATTAAAACACAAACTATAATAGTTGAAGTTAAATTACCATATGTTATAGAAAATATAGAATCTATTATATTTGTAATAAAGTTATATACAATATTTATAATCCAAATTAAAATAATCACAGGAAGAATAGCCAATAACCCCTTTATAATATAAAATAATATTTTCATAATACCCCTTTTAAAAAACCATATAGAAAATATAAACTTGATAAAAAAATACTAAAATAATAGACAAATTTATTAAAAATTGCTATAAATGATACGCACAAAAATATACATAAAAACCAAAATGGCGTTTGTAGCTCAAAACTAGAAAAATTAATATATAAGATTAAAGATAAAATGTTATCAAAGATTCCACCAAAACCAAATATATGTAAAATTAAAACCAATGGATAAAATATAATAAATAGCATTGTAATAAATGGTGATAATATTGCATATAAACTAAAATCATAGAATATATAATGCGAAATTGGTAGCATATTTAAAAATACAATAATATTTAGCAATACTCCATATAATAGCTTATTTTTAAGTTTGAAATATTTAAGATATAAGTAAATATAAAAAATTCCGCTAAATGATAGCCAAAATGCAATAGAAAAAAAGATTCTAGGGAATAATGATAAAATCAAAATTCCGCAAGCAAAAAGTAGCTTAAAACTAAGCAGTTTTAAGCCTTTCCAAAGCACAAAAAATCCAAATGCAAACATTACAAATGACCTCAAAAAACTAGGAGAAAAAGATAATATATTAAGATAAATAAATGCAAAGATTAAAATCACAAAATTTAAATCATAAAATTCATTCCTATAAGTAAAGTAGTTTCTTTGAAAATATCTATAAGGAAATTTTAAGAAAAAATATAAGACAAATGATAGAATGCCAAGATGAAAGCCACTAATTGCAAAAATATGTGCTACTCCAAAAATATTTGTTATATCTCGTAGATCTTGTGGCATAGGTTTAGCTAAAAAAAGGCTTTGATACATTTGAGCAAAAATATTTTTATTAAATTCATCAAAAACCTTAGATTCTATATACAAAGCAGAATCTAAATTATTAGTTTTAGATAAATGCTGGGAATTTATATAATCTATAATATTTTTAGCAAACTCTCTCTTATGCAAAAGTGATATAGAATACCCAATGAAAAAGCAATTCCTTAAATATTTATAGAATGTACAATCATTAGTAGCTTTTCCATAAATATTTACAAACCTTCCTCGTATATCCTTTAAATCATCTTTTGATGTTGTATAGAAAATAGATCCATTATCACTTTTTAATTTCAAGACATATTTAGAATCCTTTTTATACTGCAACAAAACTTCTGCATTTATATTCTTTGCTTCTACAAAATCTTTATAATTTCTATATTCAATAAAAATAGCAATACAAAATATAAGCAAAGATATAGTTATAAATAAAATCCATTCTCTCTTGTTAGATAATAAATCTATATCAAAAGGGGATTGAATAGATTTCATTCTTTATAAAATCTAAACTTTTAAAATTCGCATTGAGTTAAATAATGCAAGAAGTGCAACTCCAACATCTCCAAATACGGCTTCCCACATACTTGCTATACCAAAAGAACCAAGTATGATAAATAACACCTTAATAGCTATGGCAAATATAATATTTTGCCAAACAATAGTTTTTGTTTTCTTTGCAATTTGTAGTGTTTTTGCTATCTTAGAAATTTTATCATCAACTATTAAAACATCTGCACTCTCTTTACTAACATCACTTCCAAGCGTTCCCATACTAATGCCAACATCAGCCATAGCAATACTAGGAGCATCATTAATACCATCTCCTACAAAAATACTTTTTCCTCTTGAATTTGCTTTAAATTTAGAGAAAATTTCTACTTTTTCTTCCGGAAGAAGATTGCAATAAATTTCATCAAGACCTAATTTTTGTGCAATATCTTTTGAAGCAAACTCATTATCTCCTGTTAGCATAATAATTTTTTCAACCCCTAAATTATGCAAAGAAGAAATAGCCTCTATACTATCATCTTTAAGCTCATCTGCAATTAAAATATATCCTGCATATACTTTATCTACTGCTATATGTGCAACACTGCCATTTACATTACAAGTATTATGTTCTATATCAAACTTATGTAATATCTTATCATTACCAGCTACAATATCTTTGTAATTACATGTTGCCTTTATCCCCATACCACTAATATTTTCAAATTTTGTATTATCACATTGATGAGAATTTAAAGAATTTTGATATTCTTCTTTTATAGCAAGGGCAATAGGATGATTTGAGAAATTTTCTGCACAAAAAGCATATTGCAAAACTTCCTCTTTGCTAAAACCATTTTGTGGAACTATTTTAGTTATCTTAAAAGTGCCTTTTGTAAGTGTCCCTGTTTTATCAAAAGCAATATTACTAACATCACTCAAAGCCTCTAAATAATTAGAACCTTTAATCAAAATAGCGTTCTTTGATGCAGCCCCAATTCCTCCAAAATAAGCTAATGGAACACTGATTACAAGAGCACAAGGACAACTAACCATCAAAACTACTAATGCCCTATAAACCCAAGTGCTAAAATCTCCTAAACCAAATAATGGTGGTAAAATAGCAATACATAAGGAAATAAAAAATACTATTGGTGTATAGATTCTTGCAAATTTTGTTATAAAACCTTCAGTTTTTGTTTTATTTGAAGTAGCATTTTGCACTAAATCAATTATCTTAGAAATACTAGAATCTTTATATAATTTTGTAGTTTTAACTTCTAAAACCCCATTTAGATTTAACACTCCACCTAAAATTTTATCTCCCCCTTTTACCTCTTTTGGTATTGGCTCTCCTGTAAGAGTTTTTGTATCAAGCAAACTTTCGCCTCTTAAGACAACACCATCAACAGGTATTTTTTCACCGGGTTTAACAAGCACTATATCATTAATATTCAAATCTTTTGGTGAAACATCTACTAACATAGAATCTTTTTTTAAATGGGCTATATTTGGGGCGATTTGAAGTAAAGATTTAATTGATTTTTTAGAGTTATTAACTGCCATTTCCTGAAAAAACTCTCCCGTTCTAAAAAATAGCATTACAGCTACAGCCTCCTCAAATGCACCAATAAAAAATGCTGCAATAGTTGCTGTAACCATTAGAGTATTTTCATCAAAAAAATCCATCTTTTTGATACTTCTAAAAGCATTGATAAAAACTTCTCTCCCAGAGATTATATACAATATAACCAAAATTCCAATAAATATATTTTTAACAATTATATTATCTATAAAATAAAGAATTGTAACTGAAACAATAAATATTCCAATCAAATAGCATAAAGAAAAAAGCTCTTTTTTTGTATTAAATTCTTTTTCATCATCACACCCTTGATTGCTAGAATCTTGTATATATTCTTTAAGGTATATTTGAGATTCAATCTCTTTAATTTTGCCTTCCAAAAAGCTCATTTCAACATCAGATTCTAAATCAACTTCTAATGTATTATTTAGTGTATCAATACTAATAGAGTTAATAAAATCTATTTTTCTTAATTTATCTTCAATCTTAGAGGCACAAGAGGCACAACTAATATTGTTGATAATGTATTTTTTTTTCATTAATATCCTTACAAAAATTTTTATAATTATATAATGAAAACAATTTTACAAAATAATAAATTATAAATATTTATTTCCAAAATTCAGTATTTGTTATACCAACATTAGATGCTTTAAAAACAGGGTTCTTACCCTCTTTTATCTGCATATCATAATCTTTTAATACCTTAATTGCGATATTACCAAGTAATAAAATTGCTACAATATTTATGGTAGCCATAATCCCCATAATAACATCTGCGGTATCCCACGCTAACTCTAATTTCATTTGAGAACCTAAAAATACAATAAAAATTGCACTAAACCTAAATATATTTAAAGCAGTTTTATTCTTAGTAATAAATTTAAAATTTGCTTCTGAATAAAAGTGATTACCAATAAGTGAAGTAAAAGCAAACAAAACAACAGAAATGCTTATAAAATGAAGTCCAAACTCACCAAAATAACCTTCCATAACCTTCTGCATTAATGGAAGACCTTTTAGCCCTTTAATCCCATCATCTGTGGAACAAATTACCATAAAAGCACTAGCTGAACAGATAACTAATGTATCAATAAATACTGACAGAGTTTGCACCATACCCTGTTTTGCTGGATGAGTAGTATGTGCAGATGCAGCTGCATTTGGTGCAGAACCCATACCTGCTTCATTAGAAAATAATCCTCTCTTTATTCCAATAACCATAGCACTTCCTGCAAATCCTCCAAAAATAGCTTCAAAGTCAAATGCTTCAGAGAGAATATTAGAAAATGCTTTAGGCAATTCTCCAAAGTTTAAAATAATCACAATCATTGCAACTATAAAATATCCAATTGCCATAATCGGAACAAGCACAGAGCTAATAATTGCACTTGCCTTTGAACCACCATAATAAAATCCTGTTACTAAAATTGCAGTAATTAAACCTATAAAAATAGTGATATTGCCATTTTTAAAAGCGTCACTTCCTACATAAACCTCAAAAGCACTTGTAAGAGTGAAAGATTGCAAACTATTAAATCCATATGTAAAACAAGCAATAAGTGAAATTGCAAAAATAATGCCAAATTTTCTTGAACCAAGTGCAGATTCTATATAATAAGCAGGACCTCCTTTATAGCCAAATTCACCATCTTTTCTTTTATAAACCTGTGCTAATGTGCTTTCAATAAATGCACTAGCCCCACCAACTATCGCCATAATCCACATCCAAAATAATGCTCCAACACCACCACTACTAATAGCAACTGCTACTCCAACTATATTCCCAATACCAACTCTTGATGCAGTAGAAACCATCAAAGCACCAAACGGAGAAATATGCTCCTTTTCCCCTTTTTCTTTTAATATATACAATATATGAGGTAGAAACCTTATTTGTACAAAATTTGTTCTAATAGTGAAATAAAGACCACAAGCAATAAGAAAAAAAACCAAAAAATATGTATATAAAAAACCACTAGAAATATTTATAAAATTTGAAAAAGATATAATTATTGAGTTTAAAAAATCCATTTTTTCCCTTTATTTAATTAAATTATGTTAATCATTATAGTATTTTTTGTTTTTATAAAAATAAATTTTAAAGCTAAACCATTACAAAAGATTAAAGCTTAATAATCCCTAGTAAAATTCCCGCAAAAAGGCAAATGATACTTATAGCCCAAATATAAAAAAATGAATTCCTAATATGTGCTTTAATACTCACGCCAGATAGACCACAGCCAAGCAATGTAGCAGGGACAACAGGACTAATAAAAGTAGCACAATTTCTACAAACTGCCATAACGATACCCAAAGTAACAGCATCAATCCCAAAAGCACTACCAACACTTGCTACAATAGGTAAGATTCCAAAAAAATATGAATCGGTGCAGAATATAAGTGCCATAGGAACAGCACTTATACCAATTATTATAACTAAATAAGAGCTTAAGTCTTTTGGAGTAATATCTAAAATTAAATGTGCCATTAATTTCATAATTCCAGATTTATCAAAAACACCAATTAAAACTCCAGCTGCTAAAATTGTTGTTGCCATCATCATAGCAGCTCCTGATGCTTGTTTAATAACCTCACTTTGCATAGAAAGCTGTGGATAGTTAATCAAAAGAGCAATAGCACTTCCAAGCATAAATGGAAAATAAATAGGTAAATTTCCAAAAAATAATAAGACCAAAACAAACAATGCAAGAATTACATTATAAATAAAATTTTTGTCTCTTTGTAAATGATTTTTTTCATCATTTATAAATTCTTGATTAGTATTTATTAAATTAGCTCCACGTTTTTTCTCTACATAACCCATATATATAGCTAGAGCTAAAGCTAAAAGCAATCCTGTAATTTGCATAGGCATTAAGTCAAAATAAAGCTGTGTAGCATCTTTTTGTGTAATAGTGGCAACACGTAATACAGGACCTCCCCAAGGTAGTAGATTCATAACACCCATAGCGGAAGTTAGCACTAACATAAGTGTTGTTGGACGCATATTGTATTTTTGGTAAATAGGTAAAAGGGCAGGTATAGCAATAAGAAATGTTGAAGCTCCGGAACCGTCAAGATGTGCAATTATAGCTACAAAAACAGTTAGTATTGTAATTCCATAAACATTATTTCCACTTTTTTTAATGAGCATATTTATGATTTTATTAAACAACCCTGCAGCACTTAAAATAGTAAAAAATAAAATAGAAAAAATAAATAATGCAGTAGTGCTTAACACACTAGAAACACCAGATTTTATAAAATTACCCAATTCTTTTAAGGTAAATATCCCATTTTTATCTTTTATCTCCAAGTAATGTCCAATATTAAGAGGAGAATCTAAAAATATACTTAAATACTCTAATCCAACTAAACCAAACCCAACTATTGAAGAAATAAGAATAAAGCAACTAGCAGGTGATAATTTATCATTAAGCAAAACAATGACCATTAAAATCAAGCCAAAAAAACCAATTAATGCTAATATTATTTCCATATTAAATCCTTAAATAATATAAAATTTATTGATTATATATTATTTAAAAATAATTCAATTATGTAGTATTGATTAAAGTTGTATATAATTTTACAATTTGCTACAAAAATATTTTATATTAAATCAAATCCATATATCCTAATATAAATAATTTATAGATACTATTTTACTCTTTCTAAATATTCACCTGTATCTGTATTTACTTTAATAGTTTCTCCTTCTAACACATGGAATGGTATCTGAACAACTGCCCCTGTCTCTAAGGTAGCAGGTTTTTTAGATGAAGATGATGTATCTCCTTTAAAATTAGGTGCAGTTTCTGTAATTAGTAATTCTACAACTTGAGGAACATCAACAGATATTGCTTTATTATTATGAAATAATATAGAAACATTAATACCTTCTTTCATCCATTTTGAAACATCACCTACTTGATCATCACTAAGCGATATTTGCTCATATGTAGAGCTATCCATAAATTGAAAAGAATCTCCATCGTGATATAAATATTGCATTGTTTTTTCCTCAATATTTGGCTCTTCACATTTATCGCCTGCATGAAAAGTCTTTTCAATTACTTTACCATCTAAAAATGATTTTATCTTTGCCCTAACAAATGCTGGACCCTTGCCTGGTTTTACATGCTGATATTCAACAATTCTATATGGAATACCATCAATTTCAATTTTTAAACCCTTTTTTAAATCGCCCATTGATATTGCCATTGCTACTCCTAATCTAAATTTTATTGTCACTACCTAGTATTTTAATTCTTTCAACCACTAATTTTTTTACTGCATCTTTTCCGGGTGTAAAGAATTTTCTTAAATCAAATTGTGTATTATCATTATTTGCTACTTTTCTAACTTCAGCAATAAATGCTATTCTTAAATCTGTATCAGTATTAATTTTATTAATGCCACCCCTTACTGCCTCTTGTAGAAATTCAAAAGGGACTCCTTTGCTTCCTTTTAAATCACCACCTGTTGATAGAAAAGATTCTTTAATATATTCTGGTATTGAGCTAGCTCCATGAAGAACTAATGGGATATTTGTAAGCTTTTTTACTTCCTCTAAACGTTCAAAATCAAGCTTTGGTTCACCCTTAAACTTAAATGCACCGTGGCTTGTGCCTATTGCAGGAGCAAGAAAATCTACTTTACTTTCTTTTACAAATACTTCTGCTTCTTTTGGATTGATCAACACAGCATCTTTTTCACTTACATTAATATTATCTTCAATTCCCATTAATCTACCTAATTCAGCCTCGACACTCACCCCATACTTATGTGCCATTTGCACAACCTTAGAAGTTATCTCTAAATTTTTATCAAATTGATGATGTGAAGCATCAATCATTACTGATGTAAATCCAGCCTCAAGTGCATTTTTGCAAGATTCAAAACTAGTTCCATGATCTAAGTGAAGTGCTACAGGAATATGAGGGTATTTAGAGCTTAGAATCTTCACCATCCCAACTGCTAATTCAATTCCTAAATATTTTATTGCACCCTCACTAGCTTGAACAATAATTGGTGCATTAGCTTCGTTTGCAGCTTCAAATATTGAACTTAGCATTTCGTAATTTACAAAGTTAAATGCACCAACACCATAATACTCTTTATTAGCTTTTTGTAGTATTTCGTTTCCTGAAACTAGCATTAATACATCCTTATTTAATTTCTATTTTTGATTTTTTCTTTAATTCTTTAGCCTTATTAGCAATAACTTCTCTAAACTTAACTAACTTCAACTCTTCTTGAAGTTTTGGCTTGATGTCTTCATATTTTAATACACCCTTTGGCTGTATTGATTTTAAATATATAATATGATAGCCATATTGAGTTTTTATAGGATTCTTTGTATAAGTATTTGGCTTTAGTGCAAAAGTTGCATTAGAAAATTCTGGTATCATTTGTCCTTCTTTTACAAAAGGAGGTAAATCCCCACCATTTGAAGCACTTGGATCTTTTGATTTTGACTTTGCTAATTCTATAAACTTAGATTCTGCATTTTTACCAGCTTTATCAAGCTCTTTTATAATATCTTTAGCTTCTTTTTCACTATCTACTAAAATATGTCTTGCATTTGCCTGCTCTGGAATTATCATTTTATCTTTATTTTCATTATAATATTTTTTAATATCACTTTCAGATACCTTTAAATTATCCATTTGACCCCTCATCCAAAGTTCTAAAACCATAGTCTCTTTGAAGTCATCTAAAGCTTCTTTATATTCTTTTGTATTCTCTATTTTATTTTTATCCTTATTTGCTTCTTTTGTTAATAATTTTCTTTCTATTGCTTGATCTATTGCCTTATCTCTCATGTCTTTTGGAAGAGTATTAAAATCAATATTTGGCATAGCTTGTTTTAAAAACATCATATCTTTGTCTGTAACTTCTTCACCATCAACAGTTGCATAAACCTCTGCATTAGCACTCATTATAAATAAACTAGCCAAACTAAACATTATTAAATATTTTCTCATACTTTCTCCTTGTTTTTAATTTTAAAAATTGAAGATTCTACAATTTAGCTTATTTTATGTCAATAAAAACATTAATAAGAATCCTTTAAACACTGCATCTCATTATAAAAATTATTCCATAAACCTTTCTTATTATTAATAGCAATATCCTGCAAATACAACAATCTATCTAAAAACTCACTATCATTTACAAAGCCTTTATTAACTACTGCATATCCATCACTAATGATCTTCTCATTTAATATTATATTTCTAAAGCTAATAATGCAAAATCCATTTATAATTCTAACACCATATAATTGCTCCATATCAAGATTATTTTGCATATAACCTATAGTTAAATTACTCATTTTTTTAAAAGTTTCATTAAGACATTTATTAGAATTTCCATAAAATGGAACAACAACACCCAACATTGAGCATTCAAAAGCATTACTGTTAAGTCTAAATACAAGCCTATTTGGATTATAATAACTATTTAATAAATATTTTGGCTCTAGTGATACCACGATATTTAAAATAAACATTAAAATAATGGCTATTCTCATATAGACTAAACCTAATTATATAAATATTTATAAATCATAAAATTATCTAAAGTTTATTTCTCTGTAAAAACACCATAGTCCATAATCTTATTATATCTTATTGAGACAAAATCTTCTTCACTTTGTATTTCTTTTATTGATGTTAAAAAATAATCAACAATAGCATTTGCTGCACCAACTTTATCTCTATGGGCTCCAACTAATGGTTCTTTTATAATAAAATCAATTAATTTTGATTGATGTAGGTATTCTGGAACAATTTTTAATGATTTTGTAGCATTCTCAACTTTCATTGAATCATTCCACAAAATTGCAGAACAACCTTCAGGAGATATTACACTAAATACAGAATACTCCATCATAGCCAATCTATCAGCAACACTGATAGCAAGTGCTCCTCCACTTCCGCCCTCACCAATAACAATAGCAACAGTTGGCACTTTAAGAGAGCTAAATTCTAAAAGATTCCTAGCTATGGCTTCACTTTGCCCTCTCTCTTCTGCCCCAATTCCAGGATATGCCCCTGCTGTATCAACAAGCATTAATATAGGAATATTAAATTTTTCTGCAATTTTTGCTACTCTTAGAGCCTTACGATAACCCTCTGGATTTGGCATACCAAAGTTTCTAGCAATTTTATTTTTAGTTCCCCTACCCTTTTCCTCAGCAATAACCATAGTAGTTTGTCCTCTAATCTTACCAATAAAACAAACTATTGCTAAATCATCTCTAAAATGTCTATCCCCATGAATTTCATAAAAATCACTCAAAATTAATTCAATATAGTCCATAGAATAAGGTCTATCTGGATGTCTTGCTAATTGTAACTTTTGATAATCCGTTAGATTGCTATATAAAGCTTTAACTTCATTTTCTAGTTCTTTTGTTAATATCTCTTGAGCATGAATATCACCCCTAACAATTGCAGACTCTATATCATCTTGAATATTTTTTAATTTTTGTTCAAAATCTAAATATGTAAGCATATTATTAAACTTTTCTAAAGATTACTACACCATTAGTTCCACCAAATCCAAACGAATTACTCATTACGCATTCTACTTTAGCATCTCTTGCAGTATTTGGAATATAGTCTAAGTCACATTCTAAATCTTTTGTAAATTGGTTAATAGTAGGTGGTAAAACTGAATGCTTTATTGTAAGAATAGAAATAGCCGCTTCCAATGCTCCAGCTGCACCTAAGCAATGGCCTATTTGTCCCTTTGTAGAGCTAATTGGTGGAACATTATCCTTACCTCCAAAAACATTTTTAATTGCAATACTTTCAAATAAATCATTATATTTAGTACTTGTGCCATGTGCGTTTATATAATCAATACTTGTATTTGCCATAGAAATAGCCGCTTTCATAGCACGAAATGCTCCTTCTCCATTTGGAGCTGGAGTAGTTATATGATTTGCATCTCCACTCTCACCATAACCAACCAATTCAGCATAAATATTTGCTCCTCGTTTTTTTGCAATATCATAAGATTCTAATAATAAGCTTGCAGCACCCTCGCCCATAACAAAACCATCTCTATCATTGTCAAATGGACGAGAAGCTGTTTGTGGGCTATCATTTCTAGTGCTTAATGCTTTCATAGAGGCAAAGCCACCAATGCCAACAGGACAAATAGCAGATTCTGCACCTATTGCAAGCATTGCATCTGCACCACCTAAAGCTATTGTTTTATATGCTTCAATAATTGCATGAGTTCCTGCAGCACAAGCAGTTACACTTGCTAAAGTAGGACCTTTCAAGCCATATTCTATGGAAACAAACCCACCCAACATATTAACTAAAGCTGATGGTATAAAAAATGGATTAATCCTTCTTGCTCCTTTTTCAAAACAAGCTATAGAATTTTTTTCAATATTTCCTAACCCTCCGATTCCAGAACCAGAACTAGTCCCAAATCTATCAAAATCAATATCCTTAAAATCTAATATTCCAGAATCTTCCATAGCTTCTTTTGAAGATTGCAAAGCTAGTTGTATAAATCTGTCTGCTTTTTTTATTTCTCTTGCATCCATAACATTAGCAGGGTCAAAATTATCTATCTCGCCAGCTATTTTAACGGGCATATCAGTTGTATCAAATGAAGTAATATTTTTAATACCACATTTACCCTCTATAATAGCCTTAAAAGAAGTATCTCTAGTTAGCCCTAAAGAATTAATCATACCTATACCAGTGACAACAACTCTTTGCATTTATATATCTCCCTTGAAAGCCAAATATTTACTTATTTTTTTCTATGTAATCAACAACATCTTTTACTGTTGAAATTTTTTCAGCTTCCTCATCTGGAATCTCAACACTAAACTTATTTTCTAATTCCATAACTAATTCTACAACATCAAGAGAATCCGCACCCAAATCATCTACAAATTTAGATTCTAACTTTACCTCATCTGGATTTACGCTTAATTGTTCTACAATAACAGCCTTTACATCATCAAATACTGCCATAATTAACTCCTTAAATAATATTGAAAAAATATTGTATCAAAAATAATATAAATTATATAAATAACTTACATATACAAACCGCCATTTACCCTTATTACTTCACCTGTAATATAACTAGAGTTATCACTTAGTAAAAATGCAACTACATTTGCCACCTCAATACCACTAGAAAATCTTCCTAATGGTATATTTTTTAAATAAGTTTCTTTTACATCATCTTTTAAGCTCTTGGTCATCTCTGTATCAACAAAACCTGGAGAAACGATATTAAACCGCACATTTCTAGGAGCACCCTCATAAGCAAAAGATTTGCTCATAGCATTAATACCACCTTTTGAAGCTGCATAATTTATTTGTCCAGCATTACCCCTCTCTCCAATAATTGAAGATATATTAACAACACTGCCAAAACGATTTTTAGACATAATCTTTAATGCCTCTCTACAACACATAAATGTAGATAAAAGATTTGAATTAATAACACTCATAAATTCTTCATTCTTCATTCTAAGTGCTAATTTATCGTTAGTAATTCCAGCATTATTGACTAAATAATCTAACCTTAAATCAGAATCTGCTATTACTTTAAATGCCTCTAAAACTTCATCTTCTTTGCTTACATCAAATGCAATAATACTTGCTTCTCCGCCATTATCTTCTATTTCCTCTTTTAAAGACAAAGCTAAATCTTGATTATTTCTATAATTAATCCAAACTTTTATTCCATAAGATGCTAATACTCTAGCTATATCTGCACCAATTCCTTTACTAGCACCTGTAACTAACCCATTTTTACCACTAAAATTCATAAATTAAACTCCAAATCATAGCTTAGATTCATATCTTCTTAAAACATATAATCTTTTTAGCATTTTCTTTTTAGCATTAATTTTCTGCTTTTTTCTCTTTTCAGTTTGAGATTCAAAAAATCTTCTAGCTCTACTTTCAGTAACAACTAAATTCCTATCAGCTTGTTTTTTAAATCTCCTATAAGCTTCATCAAAACTTTCATTTTCTCTAACTTTAATACCCGGCATCTTTATCACCACCATTCTTTATTTAATATTAAAAGTCGCAATACTAACAAAAAAAACTAAAAAATAAAATTAAACACTTAATATAAAATAATTTAAATTAAAGTTTCATTTCAAGAATCTCATATGTAAAATCAAATGTCATACTACCAACGTTATCTACATCTAATGTTAATTTCATATTCTTTTTTTGTTGATATTCTAATCTATCAAATGCTATTAGAAAACTTTTACTCCATTTATTATATGAGCTAAGAATCTCATCATCTTCATTAGTTTGTAATTCTCTTATCCACAAAAATGAAACATTATTGGTAAGGCTAAAGTGCATATATTCTTTAAAAGGAATATCTAGCTCACTAAAAACCTCAATTAAAAAATACTCTCTATCTCCATTATAAATACTAGAATCTACATTATTAAGGTAAGTTGCAGTAGCAATTAAAACAGTTTTATTATCTTTAATTATTTGTGCTTTTCTGCTTGAATTAATCTTTTTTTCAAATAAAATGCTAGGTTTGTAACTATTATGATACAACCCGCAGCCACTAAAAAAAAATAATATTAATAATAAAACTTTCACTTATCACTTCTCCAAAATTTATAATATTTTAGATATGATTTTAACATCTTTTCTTTACATAAACATAAGGAATAACTATGCCAAAACATCTAATAAGCACTAATGACTTAAGTATAAATGACATTAATGAAATTTTAGATGAGGCAATATCCTATAAAAATGCTATTCCAAATAATACATTAGAGAATAAATTAATAACAACAATATTCTTTGAAAATTCTACAAGAACACTTAGTAGCTTTGAAATTGCAGTAAAAAGATTAGGTGGAAAGGTAGTTAGACTAGATATTTCAAAAAGCTCTACTTTAAAAGGTGAAACTATTGCTGATACAGCAGCAAATATCAATGCTATGAACACAGATGCAATTATTATTCGTCATCAAAGTGCAGGTGCTGGAAATTATTTAGCAAAGTATGTAACTTGCCCCATTATAAATGGAGGAGATGGAGCACACGCACATCCTACACAAGCCTTACTTGATACACTAACTATGAAACTACATTTTAAAAATTTAGAAGGGAAAAAAATTGCTATCGTAGGTGATATAGTAAATTCTAGGGTTGCGACAAGTGGTATAGATATATTTAGCAGACTTGGAATGGAAGTAATTTTGGTAGCTCCACCGCATTTTCAAAGTATAAGTAATAAACTAAGGCAAACAACAAATATAAAAGAAATTATTGATGAAGTAGATGTTATTATGAGTTTAAGAACACAAACAGAAAGGCATAATAATCAAATATATGGCTCATTAAAAGATTATGCCTCGAGGTATTGTATAACAAAAGATTTAATTGGAAATCGTAATATTATAATATTACATCCAGGTCCTGTGCATAGAAATATAGACATTGATGATGAAATGCTAAAAGATTCTAGATGTAAAGTATTAAGTCAAGTCTCAAATGGTGTTTATATAAGAATGGCAATATTAAATAGACTAATAAATCAATAAATTTAATTTTAAGGATTATTAATAATGGTTATAACAATTTTATGTGGTGGCTCTGGAACTAGATTGTGGCCATTGTCAAGAGAACTATTACCAAAGCAATTTGTAAAATTAATAAATAATTCATCTTTATTTCAACAAACATTAATAAGAAATGCAGGAATTAGCAATAATTTTCAAATAGTTACAAATGAATCTCACTATTTTCTAGCACAAGATGAGATAGAATCTATAAATATTAAATTAGAATCCATAGATTATATTTTAGAAGGTCTACCAAAAAATACAGCAGCAGCATTATTATTTAGTGCTTTAAGTGTTAAAGAAGATGATATTATCTTAGCAATCCCAAGTGATCATATAATAAAAGATATAGAAAATTATAATAAGGCGATATTAGAGGCAGATAAGCTTGCTAAAGATGGCAATATAGTTCTTTTTGGTATTAAACCAAATTCTCCAAATACAGGTTATGGATATATAAAAGATTCTAAAAATGGCTTAGAATTCATAGAAAAACCAAGTGAAATAAAAGCAAAAGAATATCTAAGTGATGGGAATTATTATTGGAATAGTGGAATGTTTTGCTTTAAGGCTTCAATTTTGATTGAAGAGTTTAAAATATATCAAAAAGACTTATTTAAAGAGTGTAAAAAAGCTTTTGAAAATGCAAAAATATCTCAAAACATCACTAGAATAAAACCTCAAGATATGAAAAATATAAAAGATATTAGCATTGATTACGCTATAATGGAAAAAAGTAAAAAGTTAAAACTTCTAAAAGCCAACTTTACTTGGAATGATGTAGGAAGTTTTGATGCACTAAAAAATGAATACAAGAAAGATTCTAATAACAATATCTCAAATACAAATTTAATTGCATTAGAATCTAGTAATAACTTTGTTTTTTCAAATAAAACTACTGCAACTATTGGAATTAATGACTTAATTATCATTGATACGGTTGATTCATTACTAATTACTAAAGAGGGAGAAAGTCAAAAAATAAAAGAAGTAGTTAAAATACTGAAAGAAAATAATAGTGAATTATGCCAAATTCATCGCACTGTGTATCGACCTTGGGGAAGTTATAGTGTATTATTAGATGGAGATAAATATAAAATTAAACAAATAATAGTAAAACCAAAAAAGCGATTAAGCCTACAAAAACATTTCCATAGAAATGAACATTGGATTGTAGTTAGTGGTAGTGCCATAGTTACAATAGAAGATAAAGAGTTTATTTTAAAATCAAATGAATCTACCTATATTCCTATGGGAAGTGTGCATAGACTAGAAAATCCGGGCAAAATTGACCTAATAATTATAGAGGTGCAAGCAGGAGAATATCTAGGTGAAGATGATATTATAAGATTGGAAGATGATTTTAATAGAAGTTAAGATTATTTAATTTTAATTTCAGAAGCTAATTCTAAAAGATTTTAATTTAATTACTATCATCATAAGGGTCAAGATGAGTTAAAATAACCCATTTGTATTTATCAGAAATACACTCAATATTATATTCAATCTCATTTGATATAGAATGTGCATTAAATAGAGAAATATTATTATCAAAAACAAGATGGTATTCTAAAAATATCGTATCCCCACTAACCCTGCTCTTTAACTCATGGTAACTTGTAATTGATTTATTATCATCTAATATTTTTATAATTTCATTATTTAGCTCTTCACTAATAGCCCTATCAAGAAGCATAAAAAATCCTTCTTTTGCAATTTTATAAGCTTGAATGCAAATATAAATCCCCAATATTCCGCCAATGATAGAATCTATTGCATAAAATGAAGTAAATTGTATTATTATTAGCGATACAATAACAGCAGCATTACTTAAAAGATCACTTTTGTAGTGTAAAACTTCTGATTTTATAATAATACTATTATTTGATTTTGCAATAAGCTTTAAAAAACAAACTAAAGCAAATGTTACAATTATAGAAATAATCATTACAAGTAAACCCTGTTCTATATTATTAACACCTTTATTGCTAATTATTTTCACAATGGATTCATATATTATATAAGTTCCAGAACAAAAAATTATCAAACTCTCAAGAACAGATGCTACACCCTCTAACTTTCCAAAGCCATAGTTAAAATATTTATTTGATGGAGAATGAGATTTTATTAATGTGAAATGATTAAAAAGTGAAACAAAAACATCAAGTAAAGAATCTATTGCACTTGCTAAAATAACAACAGAACCAGAAATTACTGCAAATATTAATTTTAATATTGTAAGACAAAAGGCTATAAAACTAACTATTAAAATTGCATTTTTTTGCATTCTACTAACTCTTATTTCTATTCATATTAATAATAACTTTTATAATTGTTGTAATTAAAATACTCTCCATTATAGCAGCTAATACAAAAGAATAATACTGCTCTCTCTCAATAGCTCCTATATTTTGCCCAAGCGTAGCAGTAGCTACCAAAAATGTAAGCGGCATTGAACCGCTTAGAGTGAATAAAAATATATTTTTTATTTTTTTCAAAAATGAGCCAAAAACAATACTTGTAGCTATAATCCTAACTATAATCATAGCAAAGCAAATATTAATTGCATGAATAATTATATCTTTATTCCCAAATATAACGTCAAAATCAAGGGTAGTTCCAATATAAACAAAGAATAGTGGAATCAAAAAGCCAAATCCAAAGTCATTTAACTTGTGATGAAGTTCCTTATTAGTTTTAAAAAAACTTGATATAACCATACCAGAGATAAATGCACCAAGCACTGCTTCAATTTTCAGTAAAGACACTATAACTATCATCATAAAAAATAACATCATACTATATCTTATATCTTGATTCATAGAACCATCTGCTGGAATAAGCACCAATCTTAAACTTGGAAACCACCAAAAAATAATGGCTGTGAGCTTAAAAAATACAATAATTAAAATTATAAATATAAATAATATAAAAATTGATTGATAAAGCTCCTTACCAATCCCAAAAGAATAGTATCCATCTAATAAAACTAACATTGAAATACTAATTAATTCACCCACTATTCCTATTTTTAATGATAAATCTAACCATATTTCATTTTTACCATAATCTTGTATTAATATCATTATCATACCCAGCGACATAACAGGAAATGCAGCAATATAAATTATGGATAAATTACAAGCTAAAACAATAACAATAGTAGATGAATAAAGGACGAAAAAATACATCAAAACTCGTTTTAAAAAACTACTTCCAAGCGTTTTAAAACTCTTTATATCAACTTCGATTCCAGCCAAAAACATCAAAAATAAAAAGCCCATATGAGAGACTTCTTTTAATACCACAGATTCACTAACTAACCCTACATTAAAAGCAAAAGCACCAAGTAAAATTTCTATAACTACAATAGGAAGCATAGTTATTTTATTAAGCAATGGAGCTAAAAAAATTAGGATAGATATGATTCCAAAGATAATTAAATCTTGCAATTTAGTGCCTTTAAAATTGCTTTAGGATAGATTTCATACTCTAAAGCGTGGATTCTATCTTCAAAAGATTCTAAACTCTCTCCATCAATTTTATAGATAATATCTTGCATAATAAGTTCACCGCTATCAAGCTCATTACTTACATAATGCACACTAACACCTGCTATCTTCATATAACTCTCATAAGATTCTTTAATTGCATTTGCTCCTTTAAAAAGTGGAAGTATTGATGGGTGTATATTCAATGCTTTAAATCTAGAACAAAAACTATCCCCTAGAATCCTCATAAAACCAGCTAGAATAACTAAATCAATATTATAAGACTTTAAAATATTGATTAATTTTTCATCATAATTAATTTTATTTTCTTTATAATCTAAAATCTTACAATTTAACCCAATGTTACTGCACCTAGTGATGCCAAATGCTCCATATTTACTACTTATTGCAATAGGAAAATTTATTTTTATATCTCCAAATTCTTTAGAATTTAATTTTTTATAAATATTTTCAAGATTGCCTCCATTCCCACTAAAAAGTATAGCTAGATTAATAATTTTCATTAGTTTAATCCTAATAAAACAAATCTTTATATTTTTGTTTCATATCTAAGATTACTTCACATACACTTTTGTAACTATATTCTTCATTATCATCTCTTTTATTTATTTCTATTTCATAAAATTCTAAGGCTTTATTAAGATTCTCATCTTTAACTCCAGCTAGACTAAACGATGCCATTAAGAGAGTAACTATTTCATCTAACAGTTCTTGCTCTTTTAGATTATTCATTTTATTTTCCTTAAAGTAATATATCTTATTTATCTTTTAAAAAATGCTCAATTTGCTCTCTTGCCTCTTCATATAAAAATGTCTCTTTAAAACCATCTATCTTACCACCAGCTGCATTTTTATGTCCGCCACCATTAAAAAAATCTTTTGACATAAGACTAACATCACAATTACCATTTGACCTAAGAGATAAACTTCCCCTAAGACCGACATCTATAAAAAAATCAAATTCACTATTTTGCTTTAAAAACAGATTTGCTAATATTGAGATTCCACCTATACCATATGTCAAAATACCCTTCTTATCCATTATATAAATACAATATTTTTCTTTATTTTTACTTAAAAGTTCGGTTTGCTTAATAGATAAAATTTCCTCCATAGTTTGTGTATATTTATCACCACCAAGAATTTCTTTTTTAAATAAAAATATATTATTATCAAGTGTTACATTTGCATTTTCTTTCACATTATTAGCAGCGTCCAATAAATAATCTTTGGCGTAATAAAGCATATTTAATTTAAATTCTCTATCATAATCATCAAACATAAAACGACTAAACTCTTTGCTTTGAGCAATCATACCCATTGCAACTTTTCCAAAATCAAATGCAAATCCATTTTCCTGCCAAGTATCAGCAGAATTTATCATCTCAACAAAAACCTCCAACCAAGAAGAATTTTTTATTCCAAATTCTTTTCTTAATTCATAAAAAGCAAGTTTGGAGGCACACATGCTAGAATCTAAATGATACCACTCATATATATTAGCACAATCTTTACCTGTAATATGATGATCTAATAGCTTTATTTTAATAGTTTTATTTGTCATATTTAATAAATTTACTTCATCTTGAAGGAATTTTGCTTCATTTAAAGAAAGATTTAAATCTGTAATTAGTATTAAAAAATTCTTACTATCTGATTGTTTAATATTATTCAAAACATTATTTATTCTAACTTCAACTTCCTTGCCGTAATTTGCATTATAAAAAAATATTTTATTAAAACATTCTTTTGCAACCAATTGTGCTCCATAACCATCTAAATCAATATGAGAAAGATGATGAACTTCTAAATTATCCATTTTTTTCCCTTTTAATTAAACTTTAAATCTATATTTCCTAAAAATTCAAATTTTACATTTGGACTTATTTCTGCATTTCCTAAAATTGTCATTGGTATATTATTTCTTTCAACAACCTTTGTTAATGCGCTCCTTATATTTGTCTCTACAAGTAATATTGGAACAATATGCATTTCTCTTGATTTTTCTATTGCTAAATTTAACGAATTAATAAGAGTTTGAACATCTCCTATACTAAGTATAAAATTTCTTCCATATTGCGTATCTTGCAATTTATTTAAAAGATAGCTTTCTGATTCTGCTGGAAGAGTAAAGAATTTAATACTACCATCATCATTCTTAAATACATCTGTAATCACCCGAGAAAGAGCACTTCTAACATAGTCCATAATAATTGATACATTATTTTGAGTTTTTGGAGCAACTTCTATGATAGTCTCTAATATCGTTATCATATCTTTTATTGGAATCTTATCGTGTAATAATTCTTTTAAAACTTGATGAATAATACCTAGTGGTATTTGATTAACATCATTGACAAGACTTGGGAAATCATCTTTTAATCTATCAATTAAATTTCTTACATCTTGACGAGTTAAAATCTCTTCTGCATAATATTTAATTAACTCATTAATATGAGTACTAATAACGGTTGATGGATCTACCACTGAATATCCTGCCATTGTAGCTTCATCTTTATTATGTTTATCAACCCATAAAGCATCTGTATTATAAACAGGCTCTTTAGTATGAACTCCTTCAATATCTTTTATAGCCATACCTGTTGGGTCCATTGCTAAATATCTATCTGGCATAACCTCTCCACCACCTATTTTAATGCCTTTTAAAAAAAACTCATAACCATTTGGCGAAAAATCTGCACTAGGATTTACTATTATCCTAATTTTAGGAATTATAAAGCCGTAACTTTGTGCAATATTTGCCCTAACACCACGGATTCTCTCAATCAATGAACTATCTGGATATTCTGTAAGCCTCATTAAAGCATAACCAACAGAAAGTTGAAGAACATTTATTTTTAGCTTCTCATCTAACATTGCTTGATGTTTCATTTCTATTTGCTCTTCTTGTTCTCTTATGCTTTTTAAACTTCTTAATTCTTTTGGAACATCTTGTGGAGTTTGCTTTATTTTAGCTTCTGGCTTTTTGGCAAATAATTTTTTATTAAAAATATTTTCACTGCCAACATTTAAAAGATAGCTCATAAGTAAAAATATGCTTCCAACAAATCCTAAAGATAAAGTAGGAAGACCAGGAATTAAAGCAAAAAATAATAATATTGCCCCTACAATAGCTAAAATCTTACTATTACCAAGTAATTGATTTACTATTTTTGAAGCAAAATTACTCTCTTCTCCTTTAGTTGCTCTAGTTATTACTATACCTGTGGCAGTAGATACAATAAGTGCTGGCACTTGACTAACTAATCCATCACCAATAGTTAGTATTGTAAATGTGCTAGCACTATCTGATAGAGACATATCATTTCCAAATACACCTATTAAAAATCCTCCAATAATATTTATAAATGTAATGATTATTCCAGCAATAGCATCACCTTTAACAAATTTTGAAGCTCCATCCATAGAGCCATAAAAATCTGCTTCCTGTGTTAGTATCTCTCTTCTTCTTTGGGCTTCTTCTTTTTCTATTAAACCAGAGTTTAAATCAGCATCAATAGCCATTTGTTTTCCAGGCATTGCCTCTAATGTAAATCTAGCCTGAACTTCAGCAACTCTTGTAGAACCATTTGTAATAACTAGGTAATTAACAATTATAAGTATGGCAAAAACTATAATACCAATTACATAATTCCCCCCAACAACAAAATTACCAAAAGCACCTACTATCTCACTAACCTCACTAACACCAAGATGTCCATTACTTAAAATCATTCTAGTTGTTGCAACATTAAGGGCTAACCTAAATAAAGTTACCATCAAAAGCAGTGTTGGAAATGCTGAAAAATCCGTAGGCTTACCAATATAAAGTGAAATTAATAAAATTAAAACAGACAATGAAATAGAAATTGTTAGAAAAAAATCCAGCAAATAACTAGGAAGAGGGACTATTATAATTGCAAGAATTGCCATTATAAAAACAACAACAATTAAATCCTTTGAAGCAAAGAATCTCTTTACAAAAGGTGTTATATATCCAACAACTTGACTTCTCTTAGCCACAAAAACTCCATAGTAGTTAAAAAATATCATATAAATTTAAAGATTTGGATTTTATCAATTTAGAATTAAAACTTTGCTTTTTTAAAGAATTTTATAGTAATATACAACTTTTAATTTAAAACAAATACCAAATCAGGAGAAGGTCAAATGGCTTTAGATTCGGCGGAAAAACAATATATAATAAATAAGTTTGGAAGAAATGATAAAGATACAGGATCAAGTGAGATTCAAATAGCTTTATTAACACAAAGAATTTCTAATCTAACAGAGCATTTGAAAATAAATAAAAAAGATCATTCAAGTAGGCTTGGGATGCTAAAATTAGTAGGTAGAAGAAGAAGTTTATTAAAATATCTTAAAAAAACAAAATATGATAATTACATAAAACTAATTAAAGAACTTAAACTAAAAGATAGATAATTTAAAAATTTCATAAGCTTTTATAAAACTTTCAAATTTAATAGTGGAAAAATCAAATTGATTTCTACTATTCTCTTATTTCATATCCATTCTTAAATATATACCAGCTTATTGCCTTAGCTCTTTTTAAATCATCTAGTAAGTATCTTTTATTTTCAAAACTATTAATATTATCTTCGTTATATACACCATATTTATCTGCTACCGCAAAATAACCTAAAGCATAACTTTTATTTATTGACACCTTAGAATTACTAAGCATAGGTGTGCCAAAACTAGCATATTTATATCCATTTGGTGCTATCAATTCAACAATAGTAGGAATTATATCAATATGAGAGCCAATATTGCTTTTTACTTTTGGTCTTAACTTTGGAGAATATACTATAAAAGGAATTTGATTAGACACATTAATAGAAGCATTAGAAAATGGATACATTCTATCATAATGATCTCCTGTAATTACAAATAAACTATTTGGGAATTTTTTAGAAGTCTCTTTTATAAATTTATAAATCATTTTATCTTGATATATTATATGGGAGAATACCCTTTTTGCTTCATCTTTTTTAATTATTTTTGGATTATTTGCAATAAAAAAGTCTATCTTATCAAAAGGTATATCTAAACTATCTAAAGGCACATCATAGGGAGAATGATAAGATGTTGTTAAAATCATAGAAAAAGTTTTATCTTTAGGTGTATTATCTATAACAAAATCATATAAAAAATTATCATAAACTCCCCAAGAGTTTTCATAAGGTAGTCTTATATTTTTCCTTTTAAGATAAGAAATTATATGTGTATTATATAAAATCTCATCAAACCCTTGAGATGTTACATAAGTATCTAGTTTTTGCCAAGTTCCAGAGCCACCATAATAAAATTTAGTCTTATATCCTAAATCTTTAAAAATATATCCACTAGATGTTTTAAAGTTAGAAGTAACGCTTAAGTTAAATGGTATTTCTATTTGAAACAATCCACTAAGTTGAACATCAAGGCTCTTTATAGTGCTAGCTGCATTTTCTAAGAAAATCTTTGCACTAAAGGCATTATCCTCTTTTATCAATTTTAATAGATTATTCATCAACCCTATCTCTCTAAATTCATCATCAAAATGCCATTTACTAAAACTCTCTGCAATAATATAAAAAATATGGCTAATTTCTATATTATTAGGATTTTCTACATTTTTTTCTAATAAACCTAAAAGATTAATAGAAGCATTAGAAGAAGCTAGCTTAAAAAATTTCATTACAGCTTCTCTTGGACTCTCATCAATATAATCACTAAATTTAGAGTTCCAAATGCGAATATAACCTTTATAAACATAGCCTAAATCACGAAAAGAGCCCATTGTAATTTTTCTTAAAAATAAATTCTCTACGGGAGTTATTTCCTTTCCAAGTGAAATTCCACTAAACCCTATGCGTCCATTGATAGCAAAAAGGCAAGTAGAGCTAAAACAAATAAAAAGCATTGTGTTAGCTATCTTTTTATATTTAACATTACTGATTTTTTTAATAATAAAAAATAGTAATAAATATGTAACGATACTAATTATAAGCCATAAAATAATCTTATTAAAAATTCCAAAATCACCACTCCATGCAGTCTTTAAAATTGCAACTCTATCATCAAAAATAAGCCCAAGCAAAGCAGCATTAAAAACATCTTTATAAATTTGATAAAAACCTATATTTGCAATTACAACAAAAACACTAATAAAAATCACTAAAAAGCTATAAATATATACAAGATATTTTGCCCTATGAAATACAAAAATAAGAAGATTTAGTAGAAAAAATACAATACTCATAACCCCAATAATTTGCCCATCATATAAAAAGGCATTGTATAGCATTTTAAAAATCTCATTAATATTAGTATTTCCCATAGAATCTTCAAGAATACAAATAATAATAAACAAAATACGTAATGCTAAATTTAAAACATACAATAAAATCATAAAAATAAATGATGATAAAATAGCTTTTCTAAAAGTTATCATTTTATAAACTTAACCCCTTGAGTGCATTTATAATAAATTTTAAAACATTAAATAAAATGATAATAAAACTAAAAACAAAAAGATATACACATATTAAACAAGTCAAAATATCATCATTTAAAAATATCCCAAAAATTAAAGCAAGTAAAACAATAAAAGAGCAAAATCTATCTACAAAATAAAAACAAATCATAAAAATAAATACAAAAATTGACTGGTATAATTTAGAGCTATGATAAATATCAAATGGTATTAAACCTAAACTACCTAAGAATAAAACAAGCCCAAATATAAATAAAAGCAAAAAGAAAAATTGATTTATAGTAGAATCTATAAATAATTTTAAAATTTTATTTTTTAATGGAATATTTTTAAAAATATTTTTAAAAATATAGCTTAAAACTAAGAATACACAAAGAAGACTAGGCTTATCAAACAATGAAAAAATAAGCAAATTTAAAGAGTAATAATCCCAAAGAACTTTTATAATACTACAACATGAGATTGTAAATAAAATTACTACAAAAATATATTTTAAGTTATTTTTAAAGATACTGTCTGCAATAAATAAAAATACCCCAAAAGAAAGTATATAAATCCCAATCATTTACTTTTCTCTACCTTAATGATTAGATTTTCTAAATCTAACAAATTAAATCTCTTTATTTTAATAGTTTTTCTATTATAGGTATATGCACAATATAAATACTCTCTATCAATGAGTGCCGATGGATAACTAACCTCATTGGGATAACTATCTCTATCTGTAATATCAATATTTCTTAAATATAAAAAATTATTTTTATCTAAATAATAAAGCCCTAAAGATGCTCTTGTATGCTTATTTAAAACCTTACCGTTATTGTATATAAGCAAGATTCTATTATTATTTTTAAATTTATAATTAATTAATATTGAAGAATCATCATACCCATTTAAATTGCTAATTTGTGGTTTATCCCAAGTATTGCCCATATCTTTACAGCTTTGTAAAAAACTAACATTATTGTAAGATTTATAATTTCTAAAAAATACAAGGCATTCGTTAGCATTTAATGCAATCATACTAGGCTGGAGTTGGTTATTTAGCATATTCATTCTTTTAGAATAAAGATAATTTGCATTTTTGTCAAAAAAAGCAACTAGGCTATATTTTCTTGCAAGTTCATGATAATATGGCAAGATAAACCCCCCCCCTTGAAATGCAATAGCTGGTGTTCTAATTAGATGAGAAAAGTTTGCAAAAGGTCCTAGTCTAAGTTCATCTTTATACACAACTTCACTTAAATCACTACTTAATTCTAATTGATAAATCTTACTTGTAGCCCAACCACCAAGACTAACACCAACTACAAAAAAATGAACTTTATTATTTATATCTCTAAAAGCTACAGGATTGCCTAATTTTTTAATAAATTTATTTGCTTTTTTTGAAAGCATAGATGCGTCTAAAAGCACCCTAGGAGTAGTTATTTTTAAGTTATTCTTATCTAAAAAAGCTTGATAAATCTTAACATCACTAGCACCCTCTTTAGTCCCTGCAAAATATAAAATCATAATTCTATCTCCAACATCTACTAAAGAGCTACTATGAGCACTTTGTTCAATATTATCAACAATAAAATCATTTTTAGTAGTTTTATAAATTTCAAAGGATTCTAAATTTTGATTAACTACAAAATGAGAGATTTGAGCAAAATGTGATTTATTAATAAATACAAATAAAGATAGGCTTAAAATGAAAATAAAAATAATAAATTTTTTATTCATAAGAATAAAAAGGATGCTAAGATTATTTTTAAATTCTATAATTACTTACGTAACTCTTTAATTCTGGCAGCCTTTCCTTTTCTATCTCTTAAATAGTATAGCTTTGCTCTTCTAACTTTACCTATTCTTACAACATCAATACTAGCTAGACTATCGCTATAAAGTGGAAAATTTTTCTCAACACCTACATTATTAGCTCCAATTTTTCTAACTCTAAAGGTCTTATTAACACCTTGCCCTCTTACAGATATACATATACCTTCAAAATATTGGATTCTAGTCTTATCTCCTTCTTTTATAGCAATGCCAATTTTTAAAGTATCTCCTGCTTTAAAGCTAGGGACTTTTTTATCCTTTATTTGGGATTGTTCAAATAATTCTATATATCTATTTTGCATATTCTTACCTTATTATAAATATCTGGACGAAAATACTTCGTCTTGCTTAATGATAACTCATTTTTAAGAGCTCTTATTCTACTATGATTTCCCTTTGAATACTCTGAAGGTATACTTAAATTCGATATTTTTTTTGAAAAAATATTAGTCTTTGTAAAGATTGGTGCTTCAAGTAAATTATCCTCAAAGCTCTCTCCAAGCAAAGATTCTGCATTTCCAAGCACATTTGGAATATGTCTTGAAATACAATCACACATTACCAAAGATGCTAGTTCTCCACCTGTTAAAATATAATCACCAATACAAAAAACCTCATCTACAAAACACTCAATAACTCTCTCATCAATGCCTTCATAACGACCACAAATAAAAATAATATGCTTTTTATTGCTAGCTAGTCTTTTTGCATCATAACTATTAAACTGCTTTGCCACAGGAGTAAGATAAATTATATGAGAATCTCTACTGCTAATAGCTTTTAATGCTTTTTCTAACACATCTGCATATATTACTAGCCCTGCCCCACCACTCACTTGAAAATCATCAACTTTTTTATATTTATTATTGCTAAACTCTCTAAAATCAATGATTTCAATCTCTAAAAGTTTAGAATCTATGGCTCTTTTTAAAATAGAATCTGAAAAATAACCACTAATGAGATTAGGGAAAAGGCTTAAAAAGGTAAATTTCATTACGAGGTTTCTAGTATGCTAAGAGAATCTTTTACAAAAATACTTTTTATTTCTAAATTAGTATCTATAATATAGCGAGATATATATGGCAAATAAAAATTTCTAGCCTTGATATATGGATATTTTTTAAATATTTGTTCATCAACTCTAATGATTAAATAATCTACATTCCCAATACGCTCAATATCAAGAACTTTGCCAATTAACTCATTGTTATCGAATACATTTAGATTAATTACATCGAACCAAAAGAATTCATCTTTGTTTAAAAAACAATATTTTAAACTAGTTTCTCTATCGCTATAAAGCAATAAAGAGTTAATTCTTTTTGCAGAATCTATATCTCTTATTTCTTTAAAAAATGCACTATTTTTACTTAAGTTAAAAGATTCCAAAGTAAGCTTAAAATCTCCACATCTAAAAATATTACCTTTAGTAAAAATATCTAAAAAATCTGTATAAATAATTAATTTTATTTCACCCTTTAGCCCAATGCTTCTACCACATTTAGCAACTAATATATTAAAATTATATCGCTCTTTAGAAGAATTTATCATACTGATTCAACTGATATTTTATAACCCATACCATTTTTAGCTTTACAGCCTGAAATAAGATTTTTAATAGAGCTTATCATTTTCCCATTTTTACCAATCAAACGACCAACATCTGCATCATCTGCATAAATTATTATATTATAGATATTTTCTTTTTCATCTATAATCTCTTTTACTTCTATACATTCTGGTTTTGAGACAATCTTTTTACTATAAGCTTTTATAAATTTATCTACCATATTCAGTTAAATAATATTTATTGTGTGATAGCCTTCACTCTATCACTCATCTTTGCTCCAACCCCTACCCAATATTGCAACCTTTCTTTATCTACATTTTTAGAATCAGGTCTTAAAGGATCATAGTAACCAATAGATTCTATCCACCCTCCATCTCTCTTTTTTCTGCTATCTGTAACAACAATTCTATAAAATGGTTTCTTTTTTCTACCTATTCTTGTTAATCTTATAACTGTTGCCATAAATCTCCTTTCTAAAATAATTTTGAAATAATATCTTATTTATCTCATTTTGTTAAGGCTTGCACCATTAATCATATTCATTATATTTTTTACACCATTTGGCGATGACATCTGTTTAGCCATTTTTGAAGCAGTTTCAAATTGCTTTAAAGATCTGTTAATATCACTTACTTCAAGCCCACAACCAGCTGCTATTCTTTTTTTTCTACTGCCATTTAATATACTTGGATTTTCACGCTCTTTTGGAGTCATAGAAGACACCATAGCTTTTATATTTTTAATCTCAACAGAATTATCAATATCAACATTTTTTAGTGCATCTCCCATAGCCCCAAGACCAGGCATCATTGAAATTAAAGATTTCATTGACCCCATTTTTTTGATATTTTCTAATTGAGATAAAAAATCAACAAAAGTAAAATTACCTTTTTTTATTTTTTTAGTTAAAGACTTTACTTCTTTTTCATCAACGATGGCTGTTGTTTTTTCAATAAAACCTGCTACATCTCCAGCACCCATTAATCTACCAACAATTCTATCTGGTAGAAAAATATCTAAATCTGGTATTTTTTCTCCACTTCCTATAAATCTAATAGGAACTCCAATCTGTTTTGCAACAGAAAGGGCAATACCACCCTTTGTGTCACTATCAAATTTACTCAAAATTACTCCACTTAATCCTATTTCTTTATTAAAGCTATCTGCACTTCTAACTGCATCTTGACCACTTAAACTATCTAATACATAAAAAATTTCATCTGCTTTAGTTATGCTTTTAATTTCTTTTAATTCATTCATAAGTTCATTATTAATTGCAAGTCTTCCTGCTGTATCTATAATAACAACATCATAAGTAGAATCTTTACTAAAGGCAATAGCTTCTTTTGCAACATTTAAAGAATCTTTAGTATCTCTACTAAAAAAATCAACTTCAATCTCACTTGACAATTGTCTTAGCTGATCTACCGCAGCAAGTCTTTGTAAATCGCAAGCTACAAGCAAAACTTTTTTACCTCTTAATTTTAGATAATTTGCCAATTTTGCACTACTAGTGGTTTTACCACTTCCTTGCAAACCTACCATAAGGACTATTGTTGGGGGTTTTGAGGCAAATGTAAAACCATAATTTCCACTAAATATATTTAGCAAAGAAGTTTCTAAAGCTTTTTTAAAAGCATCTCTACCTATACCACTTTTAGCACTTTTCTTGCATTCAGATTCTACTTGTAAAATTATATCTTTTGAAACCTTGTGATAAACATCATTTCTTAGTAATATTTTTTTTAGTTCATCCAATGAACGCTCTAGTGCTTTATCATCATCTTGAAATCTAATTTTATTTACAAGACCTTTAAAAGAATTTGTTAGTGTATCAAACAATATAACTCCTAAAAATTTAAGAATAAAGGCATAAATTTTACAATTATTTTTAAAAATAAACAATTAAACAATAAATAACTTATTATAATTATTAAATTAAAATTGAAAAATATTTATTAATTTTTAAGGAATATGTTATGAGCAACAATAATTTTGTAAAGATATTAAAAGATAAAAAACTAAAAATTACTCCACAAAGAATTGCCATACTTGAAGAATTAGATAAACACGGACATTCTAGTGTAGATGATATATTTAGCTTGATTAAAACTAGAATTCCATCAGTTTCTCTTGCTACTATATACAAAAATATATTAGCTATGCAAAACGTAGATATCCTAAAAAGTGTTAAAACTCCTACACAAAAGCAAAAATATGAAATAAATAAAATACCACATATTCACTTATTTTGTAAAGTTTGTGATAATTTAGAAGATTTTGAAATAGATACAATCAATTTTCAAAAATATTGTGAGCTTAAAAGCGGATATAGTGATATTAATGATGCATCCATATTACTTATAGGTATATGTAAAAATTGTCAAAACAACCAAAAAGCTGTATAGCTACATAATATTTCAAAATTATTTGCTAAAGCGACCTTTTATTATTTAGCGTTTTGTAAGGTTTTAATATCTTTAAACTCATACCTCTTTAGTTGAGTTAAATTGCTAGATATTCCTCCTGAATGTAAAAATAAATGATTTTTATATGAAAATAATAAATCTAAATTATCCGCTATCGCTTGCCACATTACGCAATCATATAATAAATCAAACTCTATATTCATATCTAAAAATTCCCTATAAATTTTAAAAATCAATTTATGTGGTTTAGAAAAATATATTTTTTCTTTAGTCTCTATAATTTGTGGAAAATAGCTCTTATCATTTATTAGTCTTAAAAACTGCTTTTGTAAATAATCTTTATTTCCAACGCAAGGTGTAGTAAATACTTTGATATTATAAGGTTTTAGAAAATATTGCAAATAAAGGCTACTAGTTCCTGTTCCAGAAGAGCAAAATACACATAATTTTCTAATCCCAAAGCTACAATATCATCTGCCAATTTTTTAATCCCATATCTTGCCATCTCAAATGCCCCACCTTGATATATAAAAATAGAATTAGTATTTTTTGCAAATAAAAGGGTGTCTTGTTCTAGATTATTTGAAATCTCTAACTTCATTCCTAAACCTAAAGCAATTTTTAAATTACCTTCAATATTGTTTAAAAGATATTTTGAAAGAGGTTTGCTAAAGTATGTAAAATTAGCATTTTTTTGCTTTGTGATATATGCTAAAGCTAACATTGCATTTGACTGATTCCCACCAAAACTAGCAATAGAATCAAATTTCATATCAAGTAAAAAATAAAATTTATAAGCCTTATTACCATTAATGTATAAAGAAATTAAATCATCCCTTTTTACTAAAAATTCAATATTATTCCAAATATAACGCTCAATAATGCTTTTATTAAAATTAATCACTTAACTTAAAGCCAAACTTTAAATGCAATTCTTCTAAAACTTTAGGAGTAGAATCTAATGTATTTTTTGCAATTGTATTAGATTCCTTATCACCAAAGTTTCCTTGTAATAATATCTCATAATAATCTTCAACTCTCTTAATGCTACCACCACAAGCAAACTTCTTTTTTAAAAAACTCAATATATTTTTAATATCTTTTGTATAAAATGGATAAATAATACTAACTACCTTATTTTTTACTTTTAAAACTCTAAATTTAATTACATATAAGTCATTATCTAAAATTTTTATATCCTTTAAACATACACAATCACTACTTAATTGCCCACAATTTTTACAGACTCTATCAATACTATCACTAAAATTTGGCTCTAACTTAAATTTCATTGTTTTAATAATTCTATTGCTTTTAGCATACTAATACCCTTCATTTGCATTCCTGAAGTCATATTTTTTAGTGTTATAGCATTTACTTTACACTCATCATCACCAATCACTACAACAAACTCGTGTCCCTTCGAGTTAGCGTATGCAAACTGCTTTTTAATCTTATTAATTTCTGGATATACCTCTGATGAAATCTCACTTCTTCTAAAAGATTCTGCAATTTTATAGGCATAACCAAAATGCTTACTACTAAGGCAAATTATTAATACTCTAGCGGAAGTTTGTTTTTTTGATAAATTATTCATACTAGATAAAAGCCTATCTATACCAATGCTAGCACCAACTCCACTCATCTTTTCATCTGAAAAACTTCTAGTTAAATTATCATATCTACCACCAGAACACACACTTCCTAAAGATTTTTGTGTATTTAAAGTAGTCTCATAAACAATGCCTGTATAATAGCCTAATCCCCTTGCAATAGAAAAATTTATTCTATAAGCATTTCTATCCATTTCTAAATTTAACAAAATATCATAAACTCGTTCTAGCTCCTCTATACCATTCTTTAAATCATCATTCCAACCCTTAAGATAAGCTATCTCTTTAAAGAACTCTCTACTATCTCCATTTTGCTTAATATTTGCAATCTCTAAAAACTTACTAACATTTGAAATAATCTTATCTAACTCTTCTGTTACGCAATCTTTTCCTATCTTGTCAAGTTTGTCAATAATCCTTAATACATTAGAAATATCATTATTATTTGTTATACCAAAGTATTTGCAAATACCATTTAAAACCTTTCTATTATTTAACCAAATAGTAAATTCATCAATCCCCAAACCAACCATAGAAGCATATATTACTTGGACAATTTCAGCATCACAAGCAATACTATCACTCCCTATAAAGTCAAAATCACATTGTGTAAATTCTCTATACCTACCCTTTTGTGCCCTCTCTCCACGAAATACATTGCCTATTGCATAACGTTTAAAAGGAAAATCAATCTCATTTCTATGCTGTGATATAAACCTAGCAAGAGGAACTGTTTGATCAAACCTCAAAGCAACATCACGATTACCATGATCTTTAAATCGATATAACTCTTTTTGAATTTCATCACTTCCTTGTTTTACTAAAATATCTGCATACTCTAAATGAGGTGTTTCAATGGGAACAAAACCAAAATTTTCAAATATACTACTAACACTAGAGAGTAATTTTGATTTTTTCATAGCCTCCATAGGAAGTCTATCTTTAAAACCACTTAATGTGCGTGGGATAACTTTAGAATATATAGAATCTTTTGAATCCTTCATTTAAAAGCTCCTAAAAATTTTAAAAATCACTTTTTTAGTTAGGATTCTAGCTAAAAATTTACCTATAATTACTTATTTAAAAATTAAACAAAGTAAATAGATAAATTTTATGAAAGTAGATTATAGAGAATTAAAAATATTGCTTAGACTTCCAAATTGGCTTGGAGATAGCGTTATGTGCTCAATTGCATTTGAGGAGCTTAAAAAACACTTTCCAAATGCAGTATTTAGCATAGTTGGAACTAACGCAAGCTGTGGTATTTATGAAAGGGATTATAGGATAAAAAACATATTCATAGATTCTACAAAAAAAAGTAAAAATAGATTTTTTGCAACAAACAAACTTGCTAAAGAAATAGGAAAACACGATATAGCAATAAGTTTTAGCAATACTTTCTTTTCTGCCCTATTAATGTATTTAACAAAAACAGGTATAAGAATTGGTTATGCTAAGAACCTTAGAGGCATATTTCTTACAAAAAAAGTAAAATTTATAAAGAATATTCATCAAGTTTTATCATATCTAAACCTTGTAAATGAACTAATTGACGATAATTTAATAGAAAAAAATATAAATCCAAGTAAATCCCTAAAATTAATATCTATGGATATAAAAGGTTTCAATAAAGATTACTCAAAAAGATATATTGGAATTAATCCAGGTGCTAGTTATGGAAGTGCAAAAAGGTGGGAGGAAAAATATTTTTTAGAAATTATTATGAACTTTTTAAGCAGTAAAGATTATGTGGTATTTTTATTTGGCAATGATGATTTATTAAACACAGAATCTATAAATAATAAAAATTTTATTAATCTAACAAATAAAACTAGCATTACAAAACTTTGTGATTATATTTCTATGATGGATTTATTTATAACAAATGATAGCGGACCTATGCACATTGCTGCAAGTTTAAATATACCTATTATTGCAATGTTTGGTCCAACAGATTCTAATGAAACAAGCCCATGGAATGCAAAAGCCATTTTGCTAAACAAGCATCTTCCCTGTTCTCCTTGCAAAAAAAGAATTTGTCCATTAAAGCATCATAATTGTATGAAGTTAATAACACCAGATGAAGTCATAGAAAATGCCTACAAGCTACTAAATAATATTACAAACTAATTTTATTTACAAAAATAAAATTACAATCAAAAATCTATATTTTATTAACTTTTACATATAATTTAAGTTTTAAATTCCTTAAAAATGGAGAAATTTATGAGCAAAGTTGTAGCAGTTATAGACATAGGTTCAAATTCTGCTAGAATGGCAATTTTTAGAAGAACAAGCAGATTTGGATTTTCATTAATTTTTGAAATAAAAAGCAAAGTAAGAATTTCTGAAGGCTCTTATGAAGAAAATGGTTTTTTGCAAAAAGAGCCTATGCAAAGGGCATTAAATACAATTAAAGATTTCTCAAAAATTGCAAAAAATTATAAAGCAAAAAAATTATTTTGTGTAGCTACAAGTGCTGTAAGAGATGCTCCAAATAAATATGATTTTATTCTATCGATTAAAAAAGAAACGAATGTAAAAATTAAAGTTATAGACGGGAAAAAAGAAGCATTTTTTGGTGCAGTGGCTTGCTCTAATCTATTGCATAAAAAAGATGGCATAACAATTGATATTGGTGGGGGTAGCACGGAATGTGCGATTATACAAAATGGAAAAATTATAGATTTGATATCACTTAATATTGGAACAATTAGAATAAAAGAGTTATTTTTTGACTCTAAAACAGATATTAAAAAAGCAAAAGAATTTATAAATGAAGAGATAAAAAAGATTCCACCTAGTTTTAAAAATACCTTAACATACAATGTTTTTGGAATTGGAGGTAGTATAAGGGCACTAGCAAAGCTAATAATGAAAAAAGAAAAATACCCTATAAATACTCTTCATGGCTATGAATTTGAGGCAGAAAAACACATCCCATATTTTAAAAACATTTACAATAGTGATATTAAAAAACTAAAAGACTTTAAAATTCCAAAAGATAGAGAAGATAATATAAGAGAAGGTGCATTAATCTTTACAATACTATTAGAATATTTTAATACAAAATGCGTTATTGTAAGTGGAGCTGGTGTTAGAGAGGGTGTATTTTTAAGTGATTTACTTAGAAATCAAAATTATATATTTCCAACAAACTTTAACCCATCATATAGAAGCTTATTAGATAGATTTTCATTGGATACCAAAACACATAATAATATAAAAAATAATGCAAAAAAGTTATTTTTACTATTAAAAGAAAAGCATAAAATAGATGACAAATATTTATTTCATTTAGAAAGTGCTGCTGGACTTGTAAAGATTGGCAATTATTTAAGTTATTATTCATCACACGAACATAGTGCATACTTTTTAATAAATGCTCTTAGCTATGGCTATTCACACTCTAGTAAGGCAATAATTTGTTTGCTTGTAAAATACAGCAATAAAAAGATTCCAAAAGATGATGAAATAATTCATCTAAGCTCTCTAATGCCTGATATATTGACAATGCAGTGGCTTAGCTACATACTAAGCCTAGCAGAATCTTTAGCAAATGATATAGTTAAGTTAAGCTTTGAGAATGAAATTTTATATATAAAAAATACCTCTCACATAGCAAAAGAAAAAATTATATCACTTGATAAACCTCAAGAGATAAAAATTGAATTTATATGAAAATAGCAATCATTAGACTTAGCTCACTTGGTGATATAATAACTACTTTGGTATTTTTAGAAATACTGCACCAAAAATTAAAAAATATAACTAAATCTTTACATATTACTTGGATTGTAGATAGTTCATTTAGTGAAATTTTGGAAGATTCACCATTAATTGATGAGATTGTCTCTATCCCACTAAGAAAAAGTAAAAAAAACAAAAAACTTCTTTTTAATATTGCTAAACAAATAAAAAGTTTAGATAAATTTGATAAAGTGCTTGACTTTCAAGGATTAATAAAATCTCTAATAATTGGAAAAATGCTAAAAAAAGATGAATTAATAGGGTTTGAAGAACCTAGAGAAAAAATTGTAAAATATTTTTATACCAAAAAAGCAAAGATAGCATATAAAGAACATATTTTAAAGAGAAATTGGGAGCTTTTAAAAACGGCATTTGACTTTAAGGAAGATTTCAATTTATCCCTGCTAAAAAATAGGGCAAAAGGAATTGGTAGTAAAAAAGATATATTAAATATTAATTTTAAGCATAAAAATATGCTTTTTATTTTAGAAGCCTCAAAGAAAGAAAAGGAATATCCGCTAATTTTATTCTTAGAATTAGCATTAATGCTAAAAGATATAGGAATTAGTAAAATCTATCTTATATGGGATAAAAAAGAAAAAGAAATAAAAGAATTAGCAATAAAAGATTCTATTTTTTATCTAATGCCAAAGCTAAATTTGACAGAAATTAAATCTCTTCTTTTAAATATTGATTGTGTTGTTGGTGGAGATACGGGTATAACACATTTAGCATGGGCTTTAGGGGTAAAATCAATCACACTCTATGGAAATACACCAATAGATAGATTTAAACTAGAGGGTGAAAATCATATATCAATTTGTCAGATAAGGCAAGAAAGAATAATGAAAAATAACTTTTCAATTAAAGAAATTCCACCAAAACTCATATATAAAAACATTAAAATACTAATGAATATGGACTAGTGATGAAAAAAATACTAAATAAGATTTTAGATATATTTATAGTAATATTTGCAAATATTAGCGGATTTATTCTATCTTTAATGAATGATAAAATATTTTTTTATAATGTAAAGCTTTTAGGTTTTATTTTTAAAGCTTTAGATAAAAGAAGGGGGAAAGATTGCTTAAATAATCTAAATTTTGCCTACAATGGAACGCTAGATTATCTTACTAAAAATAAGATTCTCAATAAATGCTATGATAACTTTGCTTTTGTAATTTTAAATGCAATAAGATTGCTTTATATGAATAAGGGAAAATATATTAAAAAATTTAAAGTTTATAATGAATATTTAATAGAAGAATTAATCAAAAATGGAAATTTTATTTTCATAACTGCTCATTATGGCGATTGGGAGGGAACAGCTAGGTATGTAGCTTACAAACATAAAGAAATAAAATTAAGTGTAGTTGGGAGATTAACACAATTTAGTTCTATAAACTCACTAATGGAAAAATCAAGACAAAAATTTGGCTCATTTTTCTTAGATAAAAAAGGTGTAAGCAGAAATTTAATTAAGCTCTTAAGTGATAAAAAAAATATTATAGGATTAGTGATTGACCAAAATATATCAGATAATGAAGGAATTTGGGTTAAGATGTTTGATAAAGATGTAACACACACACCAATAGCCTCAATTTTAGCTAGAAAATATAATATACCTATAGTATTTGCCTATATGAAATTAAGCAATGATTATAGCAAATACTATTTGCATTTTGAAAAAATATGTGATGCTATAATAACACAGGATTATAAAGATGATATAAAGACTATGACACAGCTTCAAGCAGATTTTACAGAAAAGATTATAAGAGAAAAAAATGAAGAATGGTTTTGGTTTCATAAAAGATTTAAAGCTAAATATAATGAAATCTATAAATATTTTTAGCTTAAATTTGTAAAATTATGTTTTTAAAATTTTTTACATAGGTGATAATTTGGAAGAATTTGATTATTATGAAGTATTAGAAATTGCTAAAAATAGCGATAAAGAGGTAATTAAAAAAGCTTATAGAAAACTAGCATTAAAATATCATCCTGATAGAAATGCAGGGGATAAAGAAGCTGAAGAAAAATTCAAACAAATAAATGAGGCTTATCAAGTATTAAGCGATGATTCTAAAAGAGAAATTTATGATAGATATGGCAAAGCTGGATTGGAATCTAGCGGATTTAGTGGGTTTAGCGGAAGAGATTTCGGAGATATTTTCGGTGATTTAGGTTCAATATTTGAAAGTGTATTTGGTCAAGGCTTTAGCAAGAGAAATCGAACTTCAGATAACTTTGAGAGTGATTTTGCAATAGAGTTAAAACTAAGTTTTAAGGAAGCTGTTTTTGGCTGTAAAAAAGAAATTAAAAATAAATTTAAACAATACTGTAAAACTTGTAAGGGGAGTGGTGCAAAAACTAAAGAAAAATGTCGCTCTTGTGGTGGTGAAGGTAGGATTTATAGCAGAAATGGCTTTATGACTTTTACTCAAACTTGCCCTAAATGTGAAGGAATAGGAGAGAGTATAAAAGATAAATGTGAAACTTGTAATGGTAAAAAATACACAATAAAAGAAGAGAATATTAAAATAGATATTCCAGAAGGAATTGATACAGATAATAGAATCCGTGCAACAGAAAGGGGAAATGAATTACCAAATGGCAAAAGAGGGGACTTATATATAATAATTGAGGTAGAAGAGGATGAGCATTTTATAAGAGATAAAGATGATATTTATATTGAAATTCCAGTATTTTTTACAAATATAATTCTTGGAGGAAGTATAAAGGTGCCATCACTTAGAGGGGAATTAGAATTAAAAATACCAGCTAATACAAAAGATAAAGAGAGATTTGTTTTTAAAAATGAGGGTGTAAAGAATATCAGTAATTCTCAAATTGGAAGATTAATTGTGCAAATAAAAATCACTTATCCAAATGAAAAATTAACAAGTGAGCAAAGAAAGTTAGCAGAATCTCTACATAAATCTTTTGGTTTAAAAAATGAACCTCATAAGAGTATTTTAGATAATTGTATTGATAAAATTAAAGATTGGCTAAATTAATACACAAAGTAAGGAAAAATTATGAATACAGATAATATCGATAAATGGGATTTAAAAGCATTATTTAATGATGAGGCTGAATTAGATTCTTTTACTAAGCAAATACAAAAAGAAGCAATAAACTTTGAAAAGGAATATAGCAACAAGTTAATAAATATTGATGATTTTGAAAACATAGTTACAAAATATGAAAATATATGCGATGGAATAGCTAGAATTATGACTTATGTATTTTTAATTTTTGCAAAAGATACTAATAATGGTTCATTCTATGCTAAATATGAACTTATAGCAAATGAGATTCAAAATCATATTATATTTTTTGAGATAGAATTTAGTAAATTAGATGAAAATCTAATTCTAAAACACATAAAAAAAGCAAAAAAATATAAATACTACCTAACAAAAATTTATCAACAAAAACAATATCAACTAAGCAAAGAAGAAGAAAAAATTATCCTAAAACTCTCTCCAATAGGAGCAAGTGCTTTTAGTAGGTTATTTGATGAGCATCTAAGCAAAATAAAGTTTAAATTTAATAATGAAATATTAAGTGAGGAAGAAATACTCTCAAAACTCCATTCTAGCAATAGAAAGGATAGAAAAACAGCCCAAAAAGAATTAACTAAAAAACTAGATAAATCCTCACACTTACTAAAATATATAATTAACATAATAAGAAAAGACTTAGCAATATCAAAAGAATTAAGAGGTTATGAAAATGCAGAATCTTTTAGACATATTGATAATCAAATAAGCCAAAAAAGCGTAGATAGTATGATTAATATTGTAGTAAAAAACTTCCCATTAGTGCATAAATACTACAAAATGAAATCAAAGCTATTAAACATCAAAACACTAAAAGATTATGATAGATATGCACCAATTGATTTTGCTAATAATACATTTGAATATAACTCTGCAAAAAAATTAGTAATTGAAACATTTATGGGATTTTCAAAACAATTTGGGGATATAGCAAAAAGGGCATTTGAAGATGGCTGGGTAGATTCTCATCCAAAAGAAAATAAAAGAGGTGGGGCATTTTCACATGGGGCAGTGCCTAAAGCCCACCCATATATTTTATTAAACTATACAAATGGTAGAAGAGATATTTTTACTATTGCACACGAGTTTGGACACGCAATACATCAAGAACTATCTAAAAATATGGGTTATCTCAATATGGATACCCCTCTAACCACAGCAGAGACTGCCTCTGTTTTTGGAGAAATGCTATTATTTGATAGAATGAAAAATGAAATAAAGGGAAAAGAGTTATTAGGATTATATGCTGGTAAAATTGAGGATATTTTCTCAACCCTTTTTAGACAAGTTGTAATGACAAATTTTGAGAGAAGAATCCATAATTGCAAGGATGAATTAGAAGTTTGTGATTTGAATAAAATTTGGTATGAGGAAAATAAAAAGATGTTTGAAGATTCTGTAAAATTAACCAAGAATTATTCCCTTTGGTGGAGCTATATACCACATTTTATACACTCTCCATTTTACTGCTATGCCTATAGTTATGGGCAGCTATTATCATTAACATTATTTGGGCTATATAAAAGTAAAAAATATGAAGATTTTGTTGCTAAATATACAGAATTCCTATCTTGTGGTGGCTCAAAATCACCAAAAGATTTGGTAGCAATTTTTGGATTTGATATTGATGATGAAAAGTTTTGGGAATTTGGTATTAATGAAGTAAAAAAAATACTTGATGAATTTAATCAAATGGTAAATAAGGATTTATAATGGATTTTAAAATTAAGGTTTTTAGATTTGACTGCAAAAAAGACTACAATGAATACTATCAAAATCTAAATATAAATATAGATGATAATTTATCTTTAAAGGAATTAATGCAAAATATAAAAGAAAAATTAGATGATTTTTCTTATGACGTAGAAGTTTTTGGCTTTAGAATAAACAATAAAGTAATTTTTCATAATCTAAAACTACAAGATATAAAAGAACAATTTGGAAATATACTAGAAATAAACCCTATATCACAAAAGTATGCCTCAAAAGATTTATTAATCAATAAAGAAGAAATTTTCAATAAATATAAAAAGAGATTAGATAAATTTAGCTTTTTAAATGAAGAATCTAAAAATGAATTTAAAAAATATATATTAATTAATTTAATAAGTCCCCTTGATTTAGATGACTATATAGGTGATGGATATGCTATGTATATTAAATGGATGTGTATTCATTATCAAAATAATACATTAGAACTACTCTCATCAATATCTAATTTTGAAGATGGCGTGATAAATCACATTAGCACAAAAGATATGATTTATCCTAATGATAGCAGCATTGATACAGAAATTGAAAGTATTCAAAAAATGCTACTTCAAAAGGAGTATGAAGAGCTAGTAAAAGATTATTTACCAAAACTAAAAAAGACAATTCAATCAAAATACAAAATAATACATTAAAGAGAGCAAAAAATGAAAGAATATATGATTTATTACCACTATGAAAATATATCCCTTATAGATTCCACTCTAGCATTGTTAAAAAAGCTAAATATAAATACTATATGTGGTGAAAAATTTGAATACTATGGAGAGCATCTTAGTTATCTCTTAAATGAAAGGGCTTTTTTTATAGCTCAAGCTTATAATATAGCCAAAGCAAAGGATAAAGATTTATTAGTATTAGAAGATGACGCTTTCAAGAGTTTAACTTTTGCAAAAAAAATGATAGATGAAAATCCAAATTTATTCAACATGATTGAAAAAGAATTATCAAAGCAAAATATAAAATACTCTCAGGACACAAATATTATTCATATATCAAACCTACTAAGTCAAGATAACAATAAAATCCAAATTAAAAAAAATCTCAAAAGTGATTTTAGTGATTTTAGCTCGTGCATATTTTATTCAAACAACCTTAATAGCACTCATACAAAAGAAATTTTAGATTTAATAAATTTAAAAATTCATTTTGAATCTTATTGTGATTTTTTTAATATACCAAATATTAATATAGCATATAAATATAGTGCAAAATATTTAGAAAATGCTATTGATTGTGGCTGTGATTTTATTATTTCTAATTCTATTGGCAATTTCAATATGTTTGATAGAGAAAGAAAAAAACTAGAAAAAATGATAAATAGAGATTTAAGCAAAATTCCTGTGATAAACCTCTCACAACTATTACTACTTGCATTTGGAATAAATGATGATAGTATGTTAAATTTTAGGTATCACAAATTTATCCCAGAGTTTATATAATGGTGATAATATTAAGATTTATTATATCAGCATTAATTGGCGTTGGGTGGCTATTTTTTAGTAAAGACCCAGAAATATCTTTAATTTTATTTATATTTGTTTTTATAATCTTATCAATCACGCCAAAAAAGAATAAAACTTATGAAGAAGGAGATGAATTTCAAGCTATTTTAAAAGAAAAAACAGAGCGAAAACTACTTTTAGAAGAAGAAAGATTATTAGAAAAACAGCAATCAAAAAAGAATAAAAAATAAGGAGTTTTAAAAATGGAAGTTGTACTGCTAATTATAGCTGGAGTTGTATTATATATGCTATACAATGGATTTCAAGATTATATGAAAAATCCATATAAGATTAATAAAAATGACAATGATTATAAAACAGAATATGATATAAAAAATAATCCATACATAGAATTAACACAAGAAGAAAAAATTATAAAAACAGAATATGGAATCCTAACTTGCATTCTAAAAGGCATTGCATCAAGTGACGGAAAAGTTTGCAAATTAGAACAAGAGTTAATAAGCAATATACTAGATGATATTGCAAATGAATTAAGCGATTTTAAGGATGCAAGAGAAAGCTTACAAAAGATATTTAATAATGATTATAACGATTTAGATTCTCTAGCACAAGATTTTATAAACGCAACAAAAGGTGAGTATAAAAAAAGGCTAAAAGTAATTGAGTTTCTTTTTGCAATTGCCTATGCTGATGGGACTTTAGATGATAGAGAAAGAGAAAAGATTATCGATATTGCAGCAATTTTTGAATTAAATAATGATGATTTTAATAAGATTTATGATGATTTTGAAAATATGTATAACACAAAAGTTGATTTAGATAGACAAAAAGCACTAGATTTGCTTAATTTAAATGAAAATTATTCTCAAGAAGATTTAGAAAACGCATATAAAGAAAAGGTAAAAACTAACAAACAAAATATCTTTAGAAGTTTAAATAAAAAGCTTGATACTGAAACTCTACGTGATATTGATGAAGCCTATAAAATACTTAATAAAAAAGATGAAATAAAGCTAATTAAAGATTCTAATTAATGAAAAGAATCTGTTCTCATTGCCACTTAGAGTATGATGAGAAAAATATTTTTGAAAAAAAAATAAATGGAATTAGTGAATATTTTTGTTGTAGAGGCTGCGAGAGTGTATTTAGAATTTTACAAGATGCAAATTTAAAAGGATTCTATGAAAAACTAGGGGATAACACTCTATCTCCACCAAAAGAATATAAAAATGATTTAGCAAAATTTGATACAGAATCTTTTGAAAATAAATATATTAAAAAACTTCCAACATATAGTGAAATATCTTTAATAATAGAAGGGATCCACTGCATTGCGTGCGTGTGGCTTAATCAAAAAATATTAAATAACACAAAAGGCATTATTAGTGTAGATATTAACTACACTAATAATAAAGCAAAAATACTATATGAACCAAATAAACTAAGCCCGAGCAAAATAATAGAAAAAGTCCGCTCCATAGGTTATGATGCACAAGCTTACGACCCAAAAATAATAGAAGATATAAACACCAAAGAAAGAAAAGATTACTACACTAGAATGATTATTGGAATATTTTGTTCTATGAATATTATGTGGATTGCAGTAGCACAATATAGTGGGTATTTTTTAGGTATGGAAATAAGCATTAAAGATATTTTAAATTTTGCTTCATTTATGCTTACAACGCCTACATTATTTTATTCTGGTTGGATATTTTTTAAAAGTGGCTACTCTGGACTAAAACATGGGTTTATTAATATGGATTTATTGGTTAGCTTTGGTTCAACCCTAACTTATATATATTCTATATACGCATCAATAACTCACAGTGGAGAAACATACTTTGAATCTGTTACTATGATTATAACTTTTATTTTAATTGGTAAATTTTTAGAAGTTAGGTCAAGGAAAAATGCAGGTGATAGCATTGATAAACTATATGCAAGTATTCCTAGCCATATAAATATAATAAAAAATAATAAGATTCTATCAATATCACCACAAGAAGTAGAAATAGGCGATATTATAGAAGTTAAACCCGGAGAAAAAATCATAATTGATGGAATCTTGCTTGATAAAATAGCTTTGCTTGATAGCTCTATGCTAACAGGAGAGAGTGAATTTGTAAAAAAAGACTTTAATGATATTCTCTTTTCTGGAAGTATTAATATAGAATATACGATACATTATAAAGCAACAAAAAAATTTGAAGATTCTACAATGAGTAATATTATAAATCTTATTCAAGATTCTATTAATAAAAAGCCAAATATAGAAAGTAAGGCAAATGCTGTTTCCTATCATTTTAGTGCTTTTGTATTAATGATAGCAATTATAACATTTATATTATGGGCATTCTTTAGTGGTAGTGGTGAGAAAGCTATGATAGTGGCAGTTTCTGTAATAATTATTGCTTGTCCTTGTGCCCTTGCTCTTGCTACACCAATTGCAACTATTGTTGGGATTAGTGAAGCTTATAAAAATAGAATACTTTTTAAAGAGGCAAAGTTTTTAGAAACTATGGCAAAAAGCGATACTATTGTTTTTGATAAAACAGGAACATTAACATTTGGTGAGCCAAAGGTGGTAAATATAGAGATTTTAGAACAATTTAATAAAGATATATTATATTCTTTTGTAAGACTGAATGATCACCCTATAAGCAATGCTATAAGTGAATACTTTAAAGATAGTAATATTTTAGAATTAAATAATTTTAAACAAATAAATCAAAAAGGAATACAGGCAAAATATAAGGATTCTATACTGCTTGGTGGTTCTAGAGATTTCATAAAAGAATGTGGTGTGAATATAGACTTTAAAGAAAATGATTCTTATATGAAATTCTATTTTGTTATTGACAATAAGCTAATAGCAATATTTAGTATGCAAGATAAGCTTAAAGATGATGCAAAATATGTAATTTCATATTTCTTAAATAATCATTTTAGAGTTGTAATATTAAGTGGAGATAGATTAGAAGTAGTAAAAGACATAGCAAAGGAGTTGGGTGTTAGTGAATATTACGCAAAGCAAAGCCCATTAGATAAAAGTAATTTTATAGACAAACTTCATAAAAATGGTCATAAATGTATAATGGTTGGCGATGGAATAAATGATGCAATAGCATTAAATAAAAGTAATATAGCAATATCTATGGGAAAAGGCAGTGATATAGCAATAGAATCTAGTGATGTAGTTTTACTTGATGATAGTTTAAAGAGCCTACTTCTATCATATAAATTAGCTAAAAAAACCTACCAAACAATAAAACAAAATATAAAAATAAGCATAATTTATAATTTACTTACAATTCCTCTTGCTTCATTTGGGTTTATAATTCCATTATTTGCGGCACTAAGTATGAGCTTTAGCTCATTGATTGTTTGCTTAAACTCACTAAGAATAAAAAGAAAAATCATAAACTAAGTTTATCTCTATTTACCTTTATGAAATCAACTATATAAATAAATATACAAGATACAATAAAGGCACTTAAAAAAATCAATATTATTTTACTTCTCTTGCTTGTTTGGACAAAATTAATAGGATTAGATTTTAGCTCTTTAACATCACTAAAAATAAAAAAATTATTTTTAGCATTTTTAATCTCTGCTAATGTCAAAATATCATTTATAACAATATTAGAATGTTTTAGCAAATTATTTGATTCTTTATCTAAATTAGCTATATTTGATATGATTTCTTTAATTAATATATTATTAGTTAAACTAGATTTTATATTATCTGCATAAATATTTGCAGCATCTAAATTCTCTGCCTCAAAATCTATTTCAAAAATATTATTTTGTATTTTGATAATTTTCTCATCCTCTAATACTTTATTTAGTATATCTTCATTAATAATTGGAATATTTTTGATAGTTTTTATAATAATATCAATTTTAAACATTTTTTCACTTGTATTATTTTGCATTTGAAGACTTTTAAAAAATAAAATAAAACCAATAACTAATACCATTCCAAAACAAACCACAAATAACTTCCAATATTTAAAAAACATAACTAAAATATCCCAAGAATCTAACTTTTTCAAATAAACTCCTTTAATTTAAATAATAGAAAAAATTGCCATAAATATCATAATTTGCAAAGATTCTAGTATTACTTAAATCTCCAAATACACTCTTTGTTTGAGCAATATTTAAAAGTGAAAATAAAGCAAAAATTAATAAAATAAATGGCTGTTTTCTCAAGCTTAAGAATAAAAAATATCCGATAGATACAAATATTAAAAAAACACCCACTCTTAAACTAAAATGACCACTTACATAAATAGATGAAATATACAAAATCTCCAAGCCCAAAATTACTGCTCTATACCTTCTAAAAGCTCTATTTAGATAAATTAAGCTAAATATAGTCAAAATGCTTAATAAAATTAAATTTTTAACACCAATATAACTGCCATCTAAAGTAGTTTTAGATATTACATAGTCATACAACTTAGGTTGTATAGGAAAAATAATATTTGACTTAATAGAGTATAAATAATTTGCTATTTCTAAAAAATATATAAATGATATGCTTATACAAACACAAAAGAACAATCCTGTTTTTGGATACTTATATAAAAGTAAAATTAATGGGATAAAAATAATACTAGTCGTATGAAATAAAATAGCAGTAATAAAAAATATCCAAAAGCTATAATTACTTCTAGCACTAATAGTATATAAAATAAATACAGAAGCTAAAATCTGTCTAACTAACCAAGCACTACACCAAAAGTCAAAAAACATTAATGCCATTGCAACACAAATAGCCTTTTGCCTATTTGCAATATTTTTAATGCCATATACTTCAAGCCAAATATAAAATAAGCTTACAGTAAAAATAATTTGCATATTCATAAAATGGGTTGGACTAAGTTTCCCAAAAAATTTTCCTAATATTAAATAGGTTGTAGGCAAAGCTAACTCTATACCGCTACCAAAATATAATAAAAATTTTAAATTATTATCAAGCAAAGCATTATAAACTCTATAATAATGCTCAAAATCACTATGCAAGACTGCATCTCCATTCAAAAATGAACCACTTAAAATAACACACACACTTAATATTACTCTATTTTGGGTATTTAATATTGGCGACAAAATAATCATAATAAACAAGGCATAAATAAAAGAAATAAAAGGTGAAAATGGTAAAACAAGAAATGGGCTTAAAGAAATAATACTGCTTAAAGGATCTCTTCTATAATAACATAATGGGGGGGGGTTAGAGTGGGGATAGCTAGAGATAGAATTTAAACTTAATAATTTAGATTTTGATTCAAAATTGAAAGAAAAATTCAACTGCTAATCCTTTAAACCTTCTTTGAAACTTTCTTAAAAATTTTATAATTATAACATAATAACTATACTATCTAGAAATTCTACTTCTTTTTTAATACTAGCATCAATACCATTAATAATATTTAAAATCTTACTATAAGGAGAGCAAATCTTAATTATTTCATCATTTTTACCAAATATTCCAATATAAGATTCTAATGTAAGCCTCCAATTTACATTGTTTCCTTTATTTTTTAGCATTAAATCAATCTCATTTAGATAGCTGATATTAAAGATACTCTCAAATTTATGTTCAAAAAACTTAATTTTAAAATATCGCTCTAAATTTCTATAAACAATACTGCTTTCACCTCTACTTGCAAATTCTAGGGCATTTTCAAATATGTTATTAAAATAATTACTTAAAGATATATATTCTAAAGAACTCTTAATTACTTGAAATTTATGAATTTGTTGATATATTTTTACATATTCTTTTGCATTATATAAATCTAAAAATTCTATTCTTAATAATAAATTATTTTTTCTCTCTAAAGCTATTTTAGAAAATGGCGTAAATTTAATTAATACATCCAATAACTCTATTGCTTTAGAATTCTCATTTTTTGCTTCAAGCTCATTTATAGTTGCTAAAATTTGCTCTCCAAAAATAACTGCTTTTTTATAATTTAATGTGCTTTTTATTGCCTTAAAAGATTCTGCTAGTTTAAAAAACTCTCCAAATTGTTTATTTTTTATCATTTTATCTGCTTGAAAAAACTTTGAAGAATTCCTTAAAAGTATGTTGATGCTTTCTTTTTTACTAGGGACATTAATGAATGGTTTTAAGAGATTTTCTGCCTCAAGATTATCATTAATATCATTATTAGCTAATAGTATTTTTGCACTCTCAAAAGCATTGCTATAAATATTTTCTAATTTCTCATATCCTAAGGTTTGCTTTAGATATGAATTTTGCTCTACAATTCTATATGCCAAAGTGTAATTTTTAGTTTCTAATGCGATATTAAATTCTTTTACTATATCAATATTATCACTAAAATTATCAAATTCTTTCTTTTTATCTTCATCTTCAAAAAATATTTTAAGCCTATCAATAACCTCAATAAAAATATTTTTTGATATATTACTAGCTAGGATCTCTTGTGCTTTTTTAAACTCAAAATTCCACATTTTATTTTTTAGCTCAATATAGCTTTTAAGAGTTTTTAACGATATATTTTTTTGACTAATTTCACTTGCTTTCCTAAAATCATTATTATTTATCGCATTAAAAAGTTCATCTTCAAATTTTACAAGGTCAAAAACTTCTAAATACCCACTACTATAACCAATATATAACTTTTTGTTAATAACCCTCATACACGAGATTCCATCTATATAATTTAATTCAATATTAAAAGTAGGCTTATTAAACTCTAAATTTAGATATGAGATGGTATTATCCCTTGCTCCAATATATGCAAAATTATTATCCTTTGTCATTCCAACGCGTGTTAGCCAAGAATTATAATTATGTTTTAAATTTATAGTTTTACTTTCTATATCATAGATTCCGCTATCACCATTTGAGCAAATAAAAAATATCTTTGTATCGTCATCAAAAAAAGTCATATCTTCTGCTACACTATTTGTCTCAAACTCTCCTATTAATTCATTTGTATCCATATTAAAAATACAATTCACCATATCATAGGAGCTATAAACTACTAGCCTTGAAATTTTCCCAAAATGAATATTAGATATATAATCAGGTCTAGGAGGTAAAATATTTACTATATTAAACTCTGGTAGTGAAAATATAAATACCTTTCCATCTTCCCCACCTGTAACAAGGTATTTATTATCTTTTGAAAATCTAATATTATAAATATCTGCCCTATGCCAAGATAATGTTTTAATATGTATTAAATTTTTATTTTTAATATGTAGAATCTTACAATTTGGGCTTTTTTTCTCACCAATAGCAATGTATCCATTCATAGATATAGCACAAGCCTTACTAAACTGATGATGTGGTTCATAATCAAAAACTTTCTTAGCAAATATAAATTCTTCATCTCTCAATTCATATAAATTGTAATTACTATCTAATATAATAATATTATTCTCACTTGCACCTATAGATAGAACACTATGACTTAGCTTATGTTTAGCAATTAATGGCAGCATTAAGATCCTTAATTTTTTATCATTATATCAAATTAAATATACAAAAAGTAACAAATTATATTTTTGATAAATATTTTATTTTAAAAACTAAATAGATTTTGTTAAGCATTTTATATGTAAGATTCTATTTTTATAAATTTTTAAGGCATAAAATATGAAAAGATTTAAAACTAAACAAATTTTTGTAGGCAATGTAGCTATTGGAGGAGATGCACCAATTAGCGTTCAAAGTATGACTTTTAGCAAAACTAAAGATATAAAAGAGACAAAATCACAAATAGATAAACTACAACTTGCAGGTTGTGAAATAGTTAGGGTTGCAGTAAGTGATGAACAAGATGCAAAAGCACTAAAAGAACTAAAAGATCAAGTATCTATTCCACTTGTAGCAGATATTCATTTTAGATATAAACTAGCCCTAATTGCATTAGAAAATGTGGATTGTATTAGAATTAACCCAGGAAACATAGGTGATAAGAAAAGAATTGAGATGATTGCAAAAGGTTGCAATCAGCGAGGAATTCCAATAAGAATAGGCGTAAATGCAGGAAGTTTAGAGAAACAATTTGAAAATAAATATGGTCCTACTCCCAAAGGAATGGTAGAGTCCGCCTTATATAACATAAAACTTCTTGAAGATTGTGGATTTGATAATATCAAAGTATCTCTTAAGGCAAGTGATGTAGAGAGAACAATACAAGCGTATAAAATGCTTAGACCGCAAGTAATTTACCCATTCCATATTGGAGTTACTGAAGCTGGAACTTTATATCAATCAATTATTAAAAGCTCAATGGCACTAGGAAACCTATTATTAGATGGAATAGGAGATACCATAAGAGTGTCAATTACAGGAGAATTAGAAGAAGAAATAAAAGCAGCAAAAGCTATATTAAAATACTCTGGGAGACAAAAAGAAGGTATTACAATAGTATCTTGCCCTACTTGTGGAAGGATTGAAGTTGATTTAACAAGGGCTGTAAAAATTGTAGAAGAAAAATTAAAACACATAAAAACACCGCTTCAAATATCGGTAATGGGCTGTGCAGTAAATGCCTTAGGTGAGGCAAAACATGCAGATATAGCTATTGCTTTTGGCAATAAGAGTGGATTAATTATAAAAAATGGTAAGATTTTATGTAAATTAGATGAAGATAAAATATTAGATGTATTTTTAGATGAGGTTCAAAAAATGGCAAATGAAAAACCTAATCTAATATGAATTTTTGTTTAAGTTTGTAAGTAGTAGAATACTAACCTTTAAAGTTTGAAAAACTTTAAAAATCAAAAACATTTGAAAGGAGAAGTAAGATGAAAAAGTTGATATTAGTTACACTTTTTAGTATTGCTGGATTAATGGCGGCAGATGGAGCAACTTTATATAAAACCTGTATGGCTTGTCATGGAGCAAATGGAGATAAAGTACCACCGGGTTCTAAAGCTACTTTTACAATTAATTCTTTAAAAAAAGAGAAAATTATAGAAGATTTAAAAGGATATAAAGCAGGAACTCTTAATCAATATGGTCTAGGTGTCCAAATGAAAATTTATGCAGGAAAATTAAGTGATGCAGATATGAGTGCATTAGCAGATTATATTGTAACTCTTAAAAAATAACTTTGAAATTTCTAGGGATTTCCCTAGAATCTACAATATGAAAACTATCGTTATTTGTCTAGCAAATATTTTAATAGATTCTTGTAATAATTTAGTAAAGTTTATTATAGATTCTAAAAGATAAAGCCTTGAAAAAGTTAATTATTTTATTTTTTTCAATTTTAATATTAAAAGCAGAATTATTAGGTGAAATAACCCTAAAAAAAGATGAAATAAAAAGCATAGACTTTTTTGTAGAAAACACTAAAAAAACTTTATCTTTTCGTTGGACTCTTTATAAAGACAGGGGACTTGTTATACATCTTAATTATGATAGAAATCCACATCAATTTATACTTTATAAAGAGAATTTAAATTCATATAAGATAAATCTTAGCTCTATTGCCAAAACCCAAAACCCCTACTTTATAATTTATTTTATAGATTATAATAATGATAAAAAAGAAGCAAAATTTAGATATTATCTATTTAGTTTCAACAATAATATTGAGCCAATATAAATAACATAAAGAGTGATTATGGAAGAAAAGATAAAAGAAGTAAAAAATCTAATAAATAGCTACTTTAATGAAATAGATAGTGAGTTTTTTAAAAACTTTGTAGATGATTTTTCATTTGGAAAAATGTTAAGAAGTAAATTAATTTTAACAATCGCTCCAAAAGAAACACTAAATATAAAACTATGTGGAATCATTGAATTAATACATTTTGCATCTTTATTACACGATGATGTAATTGATAGCTCTTATATGCGTAGAGGAAATATTAGTATTAATGCAAAACATGGAGATAAAAATGCAATTATGCTAGGTGATATTTTATACTCTAAAGCATTTTATGAAGTCTCTTGTATTAGTAAGGATTTATCAAAAATTATTTCAAATGCAGTATTAATGTTAAGCATAGGAGAACTTGAAGATGTAGAGCTTAGCAAAAGCTTTAATTTAGATTCTAATAAATATATTAAAATGATTAATAACAAAACTGCCTCATTAATAGAGGCTGCTGCGGTATGTGCTGGAATCTTAAGTAATAAAGGTATTAATAAATATAAGATTTATGGGAATTCTTTAGGAATAGCTTTTCAAATTATTGATGATTTACTAGATATTACTAAGGAAACCTCAACACTTGGAAAAGAATCATTTAGCGACTTAAAAGAAGGTAAAACTACACTTCCTTATATTTATCTATACAATAAAATGAAAGATGATGAAAAAAATAAACTTCTAAGCTATTTTAAAAAAGATTTAAAACAAAACGATAAAACTTGGATTAAAGAAAAAATTGAAAAATATAATATAATAAATGAAATTCAAAATGTAGCCCTTAACTATGGTAAAATGGCATTAGATACACTAGATAAAGAAGACTATAAATTAAAAGAAATCATAAAAGATATGATTTATAGGGAGTTTTAATGAAATATTTAGTTCTTAGTTTCTCTCACAAAAATGCACCTTTAGAAATAAGAGAGAAATTATCATTTAAAGATTCTAAAATATTTTTAGACTTTTTATTAGATTATGATTTAATAAAAGAAGCCATTTTATTATCAACTTGCAATAGAACAGAAATAATAATGTTATCTAGTGATAGTTATAGTTCATTTCAAAAATGCTTTACAAAACTTACAACTATATCCGGAATCAAAAAAGAAGTTTTGGAGGGATATGCAAATACATTTGAAGGATATAGTGCTATTCATCATATATTTTTAGTAGCAAGCAGTCTTGATAGTCTAGTTATTGGTGAAACTCAAATTGGAGGGCAATTAAAACAGTCATATCGTTATTCCCTAAACAATAACTATTGCACAAATAAAGGCTTAGGCAATGTGATTGACTTTGCTTTTAAGTGTGCTGCAAATGTTAGAAATGAAACAGGTATCTCAAAAAAACCTATATCTATTGCCTCTATCGCAGTATCAAATGCAAAGGAAATAGAACTAAATAATAAAAAAGCTCTTGTAATTGGTCTTGGCGAAATGGGACAAATCACAATCAAACATCTTCTAAGTGCTAATTATAAGGTAGTTTTATTAAATAGAAACAAAAAAAAAGCACTTGACTTTAAAAATGAAATCAATAACCCAAACTTAGAAGTAGAAGACTTTAATAAACTAGGTAGCTTAATAAATTCATTTGAATTGCTTTTCTCTGCAACAGCCTCTACAAGCCCAATAATCACAAATGATATGATTAAGCAAACTACCTTTAAGAGATATTTTTTTGATTTAGCACTTCCTAGAGATGTTGGGGAGATTTTAGATTCTAATATTAAAGTAATAACGATAGATTCATTGCAAAATATGGTAGATAAAAACAAAGAATATCGTAAAGAAAATATTAATTTTGCCTATGAGATAGTTGGCAATCAAGTAAATGAATTTTTTAAATGGCTAAATATACTTTCAGTTGAACCCATTATAAAAACATTAAGACAGCTTGCAAAAGATGCTTCCTTGCGTGAAATTGACAAAGCCATACAGAAAGGTTTCTTACCAGAATCTTATAGACAAAATATTCAAAAAACTATACATAATGTATTTAATGTATTTCTGCATACGCCAACCAAAAACTTAAAAGAAATATCATCATCTTCACAACTTAAGGAGATTGAAAATAGCTTAAAAATATTATTTAACATTAATGATACTAATCTAAAAGAAGCTCAACAAAATCATGATAATAATATTTCAAAGGAAATAAAATGAAATTTTCAAAACTTTTTGCATTTAGCACTAAAGAAGAGCCTAAAGATTGTGTTTTAAAAAGTCATAACTATCTAATTCGTGGAGGCTATATAAAGCAAATTGGAAGTGGGATTTATAGCTTTTTACCTCTTGGTCAAATAGTTTTAAGCAAAATAAAAAAAATTATAAAAGAAGAAATGGATAAAAGTGGGGCAAATGAAGTAACTTTAGGTTTTGTAACACCAGCTGAACTATGGATAAAATCAAAAAGGTTTAATAAATATGGTAAAGAATTATTAACATTCAAAGATAGAAAAGAAAATTTGTTTATTCTAGGTCCAACACACGAAGAATCTATAACAGATTCTATAAAAGGGTATATAAAGAGTTATAAACAGCTTCCATTAAATCTCTACCAAATCAATATTAAATTTAGAGATGAAATCCGCCCAAGATTTGGGTTAATGAGAGCTAGAGAATTTATTATGAAAGATGCATATAGCTTTCATTCTAGCAAAGAAGATTTAGATAGAGAATTTAATCTAATGGAGCAAACTTATAGAAATATTTTTAATAGAATAGGGGTTGATTTTAGAGTTGTTGAAGCTGATAGTGGAGCTATTGGAGGAAGTGGAAGTAAAGAATTTATGATTTTGGCACAAAGTGGGGAAGATGAGATTATTATATGTAAAAATTGTGATTATGCTGCAAATGTTGAAGCTGCTACAAGGAGCAAGAGAATAATTCCTACATCTATTCCTAAGGCTGAATTTGCAAAATTTTATACACCAAGCATTGATAATGTAAATAAATTAAGTGAATTTTTTAAAATAGATTCCTATTTTATTTTAAAATGTGTAGCAAAAAAAGTAATATTTGAAGGTAATATAATTAAATATTGTTTCTTTTTTATAAGAGGTTGTGATGAGCTATCTAATACAAAAGCATTCAATAGTATTCCAGATGCATTAGAATTACAAGATTTAAGCAAAGAAGAGATTAATTCTATTGGACTTTTTTGTGGTTTTATTGGTCCTTATGGATTAAAAAATATTATAAAATCAGATTATATATATTTTGATAATGAATTAAAAGATTGCACTGATTTAATTTGTGGTGCAAATGAAAAGGATTATCATTTTGTTGGTGTTGATTTAAGTAAATTTAAAGACTTAAATTACAAAGATTTAGTAGAAATAAAAGCTGGAGATTTATGTCCAAAATGCACTGGGATTCTAACTACAACAAGAGGTATTGAGATTGGACATATTTTTAAACTAGGCAATAGATATTCTAAACCTCTAGAGGCTACATTTTTAAATAAAGATGGCAAAGCTGAATTTTTTGAAATGGGTTGCTATGGCATAGGAATTAGCAGAATCCTCCCTAGCATTCTAGAACAAAAAGCGGATTCTAAGGGTGCTATATGGGGTAATGTCCCTCCATTTGAGATTGTTATAATAATTTCAAATATTAAAAATATTAATGAGAATAACTTTGCTACCAAAATTTACAAAGATTTATTATCATTGAATGCTGAAGTTTTGTTAGATGATAGAGATTGCAGATTTGGAGCTAAAATGGCTGATTTTGAACTTATGGGTTTCAAATATGCGCTAATAATTGGCAAAGAACTTCAAAATAACAATATAGAACTAATAAAAAGAGTAGATTTGTCAAAAATAACTTTAAGTTTAAATACATCTCCAAAAGATATTTTGGATTTGATAAAGGAATAGAGTGTGAGGTTTATTGCAATATTTATTTATATTGTTATTGAAATTTATCTAATTATTCTTAGTGTAGATGAATTTGGATTATTATTTATAATCCTTGAGATGATAATTAGTTTTTTGCTTGGAGCTGGGATTATAGCTTCACAAGGTGATGTTATGTTTAGTTCTCTTAAAAATATTTCCGAAAGAAAAGTTAGTATTAGCAATTTTGTTGGAATGAGTTTTTTTAGATTTATTAGTGGTATTCTATTGATAATTCCGGGAATATTGAGTGATATATTTGGTGTTTTATTTTTTATAATTTCACTTTTATTTAAAAGCAATAAAGCATATTACAAAGAAGAATATTATAATAAAAAAGAATCTAATAATGATGTGATTGATGTAGAAATTATAGAAGAAGACAAATTTATTAAAAAATAAAATTTATCTACTTTTATATAATATAAATCACCCATTAGCAATTTTTTCTATAATTGCGTTAAAAGTATTGCTTGGTCTCATGATATTTTCTACTTTTATATCATCAAATTTATAATATCCGCCTAAATCTACTTTAACCCCTTGTGCATCATTAAATTCTGAACGAATAATATTCTCTTTATTTTCTAACTCATTTGCAATAGGTTTAAAAAATGAAGCAATATCAGAATCCTCTACCTGATTTGCTAAAGCTCTTGCAAGATACATTACAAGGTAAAAATGACTTGTTCTATTATCATCTTCTTTAACTTTACGAGATGGTGTCTTATTATTATTTAGCCATTCACCTATTGCATTATCCAACGCATTTGCTAATATTTTTGCTTTGTTATTACCTTTTTTTAATGAATAAAATTCTAAGCTAGCTTGAAGTGCTAAAAATTCTCCCAAACTATCCCAACGCAAATGATTTTCCTCAATCAACTGCTCAACCTGTTTTGGAGCACTACCACCAGCACCTGTTTCAAACATAGCTCCACCACTCAGCATAGGAACAATAGATAACATTTTAGAGCTTGTTCCTAACTCTAATATTGGGAATAAATCTGTTAAATAATCCCTAAGCACATTCCCACTAATTGAAATTACATTTTTACCATCTCTTATAATTTCTAAAGTTTTTAAACAAGCCTCTTTTGGAGCTAAAATTTCAATATCTTTACCTTTATCTTTAAGCCTCTGTTTTACTAAATCAATCATAATACTATTACTAGCTCTGTTAGAATCTAGCCAAAAAATAGTCTTATCTCCTGTAATTTCTCTCCTCTCAATACCCAAATCAATCCAATTTAAAATAGCTTCATATTTTGTTTCATTAACGCGATAAATATCGCCACTACTAACTTTATGAAAAATTAAAATATTATCACTAGAATCTATTATTCTAAACTCACCATTACTAGGAGCAACAAAAGTTTTATCATGCGAACCATATTCTTGAGCTTTTTTTGCCATAAGTCCAACATTTGCTACACTTCCTAAAACTTTTGGATTTAACGTTCCATTTTTCCTTAAATCCTCAATTACAGCTTCATAAATTGTGGCATAAGTTTTATCTGGTATGATAGCATTTGTATCACAAGCTTTATCATCTCTATCCCAAAGCTTTGCTCCATTTTTTAACATCGCAGGCATAGAAGCATCTACAATTACATCACTTGGAACATGTAGGTTTGTAATACCTTTAGTAGAATTTACCATAGAAATTTTTGCACTTTTTTCTAAAATCTCATTATAAAGCTTTAATATCTCATATTTTTTAGGAGAAGATTCTATTTTAGTTAAAAGTTCACTTATACCATTATTTGCATTTACATCTAACCTTTCTAACTCATCACTGAATTTATTAAATATATCTTTAAAAAATATTTTCACTGCATAACCAAAAATAACCGGATCACTAACTTTCATCATAGTAGCTTTTAAATGAAGTGAAAATAAAAGATTTTCCTCTTTGCATTGTCTTATTTGCTCTTCATAAAATGCTGAAAGCTTCTCTACACTCATAAATGTAGCATCTAAAATCTCATTTTTTTCTAATTTAATATTATCTTTTAAAATCTTTTCATTACCATTTTTATCAATAAAAACTATTTTTGCATTACTTGAAGATTGGATTAAAACTGCCTTTTCATTATCAAAAAAATCTCCATCTTTCATATATGATACTTTACTTTTACATTTATCATCAAAAGAAACTACACTATAAGGATGTTTTTTTGCATATTCTTTAACTGCTTTTGTAGAGCGTCTATCGGAATTTCCTTCTCTAAGCACAGGATTAACAGCAGATCCTAAAACTCTTTGATACCTTTCTCTTACATTATTTTCTTCATTGCTATTTGGATTATCAGGAAAATTAGGAATATTATACCCCTTATTTTGTAGTTCCATTATAGCTACCTTTAACTGCGGTATAGAAGCAGAAATATTTGGTGTTTTGATTAAATTTGCCTCATTTGTTTTAACAAGCTCACCTAACTTTTTTAAAGAATCCTCCACTCTACGCTCTAATGGCAAAATATCACTAAATTGAGCTAAGATTCTGCTAGATAATGATATATCTGAAGTTTCTACTTCTATATTTACATATTTAAGAAATGATTTTATAATTGGCAAAAATGAATATGTTGCTAATGCTGGGGATTCATCTGTTATAGTGTATGTAATCTTCATTTACAATCCTTCAATGATTAAGTAAAATTTACCTTTAAGTATATAAAACAAAACTTTAAGTTTAAATATGAAATTATAATTACTTACATATATATTTTCAAATATTGTTTCATTCTGCTACCTTAATTTAAGTAAAGATTCAAAAAAATTATGTTTATATTTCATTTACTTTTAGGATTTATTTAAATCTATAAAGGAAATTTATTAAAATTATAAATTAAAGGAAAATATAATGAAAAGAAATGCTTTTAGTATGATAGAGTTAGTATTTGTTATAGTAATACTAGGAGTTTTAGCAGCAGTAGCAGTGCCAAGATTTGTTGCTACAAGGACAGATGCACAAGTTGCAACAGCAAGAAGTGATTTAGCTTCAGTTCAAAAGGCAGTTGTTGCTAAAGTTTTTGCAGAT
>NZ_NXLP01000062.1:0-7108 GCF_003364125.1 Helicobacter sp. MIT 14-3879 | reverse complement strand
GATTTAATACCTTCACTTTGAATTTCAGCCCTTTGAATACCTTATTAAAATGGTTTAGCAATTACTTGCCTACCACCTTAACTTTTTTTACCATTATTTTCTTCTTTAAATAATCCCTTACTTACCATATTTCCCTCCATTAACCTAGTATTACCACTTTCGATAATTTTTTCTTTACGAAACAACTGTGATACCATAATTTTCATTATTTTTATATTGTCAAATAATTAAAAACCCGAGTTCGGCATAAGATTGGTAACATTATAGTAAATAATAAATAGGTATGGTATATAATAGTAACATTTATGATTCATCAGCAAGACAAGGCATATTTTACTTGAATATCTATTATTCTTAATATAAATTAAGTAATTTTAAAAACTTTGTCCCGTCTTTTGTATATTGAACTTTTATTTAGAGAAAAATAGACTGTAGTTATTTTTAAAAAACAAATCGTAACTCACAACAAACAAATTTCAACTTATTGCGCTAATCTCATATTTTCATGATTGAGTAATATTGAGTAATTAAGTAGCATATTATTTTAACACAAGGAAAGCAATTAGAGAAAGATTAAACATTTTATTAATAAAATATTCTAAATAGTTAAGAAGTTGCCAATGCTAAGGATAAAAACAGGGCTATCATGACTTTCAAGCCCTAACTTACAATCCATATAGCTTGGAAGTAAGTAATTTCTATAAGAGAAAACATCTATTATTGAATAGCGGATAATGCCTTATCGTAATTAGGTTCATTAGTAATTTCATCACAGATTTCTTGATAAACAATTTTTCCCTCTGGATTAATCACAATGACTGCACGCGTAAGAAGTCCTTTTAATGGGCTATCCTCTAGTAACAAGCCATAGACCTTACCAAATAGCTTATCTCTAAAATCACTCAACGCAACAACGTCTTTGATTCCGTCTGCGCCACAGAATCTACCCAATGCAAAGGGTAAATCCATAGAGATAGAATAAACTTTGGCATTTCCTAAAGAGCTTGCTTTCTGATTAAAAGTGCGCGTTTGTGTTTGACATACACCCGTATCAATGCTTGGCATAATACTAATAACCTGATAATTATTGCTTGCACCACCTATCGTTACCTCACTCAAATCATTCGCTACAAGAGTAACAATAGGAGCGTTTTGCCCTGCTGCTAATGGTTTTCCATAGAGTCTTGCTGGAGTTCCTTTAAAAGTTGGCATATTATTCCTTTAGTTAGATTTTTGGCCGTATTATTAATGAAGTTTCAAACTTAGAATTTGGAAATTCTAATGAATAAACCGCCTCTATGATTGTAGCCGAAAAACATTAATTTTATTAAGGATAACACTAGTTTGAGAAGCAAAAGTATCTCTTGATAGTAAGCTATGGAACAACTACGAGGTTAGAAATGGATAGTGTAGCACGAAGCAAATAGCATTTTGCTTGCAATTATGTTCTTAATAATAAGCTCAAAGTAACACAAGGATTTTAAGAAGTATTGGTATTGGAGATTGTATAACAAAGTATGTAAAAATAACTATTAGGAAATAGCAAAAAAGTTAAGATTAATCAAGATACATTATATATACTCTATTCATAAATGTTCATCTAATATCTTTCTTTTGGTGTCTTATGTTAATAGGAGATGAATGAAAATAGATAAAACCTAAACAACACCTATCTTTTATCTTTCTTTATGAAAGAGAGTTCTCTCACTCTTAAGCCCTATGAATCAATAATAAGCAATGATGAATATTCTTGGCTTTTAATAATATCTATTTGAACTGACTACCATTTCTATTTACAAGATAGAGACTTCTCTTGAGAATTATGGGTATCAAGTAAAACTAATTAATCATTTTAAGCTAGCGGAATAAGTTATCTAATTGCAAAAATAGATTGGGATGATTACTTTTTATTTTTTGTGCAAGATTCTTAATATTTACCATGGGCAAATTACCATCATCTTGGCGATATTTCTCTAGCTCATAGACTGCTACAGTCATTGTATCCTCTAAATCAATAGGCATAAGGTCTCGTATTTCATGCCTTAAGAGAATCTTAAGTTTTTCTTCATGGCTTGTACGTAAATGTCCTAGTAAGCTATTCAGTGCATTTTGAGGAAGAACAACAAATTCTTTATTATCCTCTGTTTTTAAAAACCATGCTTCATCACTCTTGAACCCCCCTTCTACAAACTCCAAAAGCCATCTATTTTCATCAAGTTGGGCAATGCAAGCAATATTGCTTGCATTATGCAAGCTTGCGACTAGATTGTGTTTTTTTTGTTTTGTCTGTTTAGCCATACCATCACTCCTTTTTGTGCATGTAGTCTATTATGTGCTTCCTCGATAATCTTACTTTGCACACCATCAATAACTTCCTCTGTAACCTCTAGTCCCCTGTAAGCAGGAAGGCAGTGTAGAAAAATCGCATCTTTATGTGCGTTAGCCATAATATTAGAATCTACTCTGTATTCCTTAAAATCGTGCATTCTCTGTTTCTTTTCTGCTTCCTGCCCCATGGATACCCATGTGTCTGTTGTAATAACATGTGCGCCAAGACTGACTGCACGAATATCATCAGTAAGAATAATTTTTGCTCCACTTTTTTTGGCATTCATATCTGCAAGTGCAAGAAATTCTTGTTTTGGCATGTAATTTTTGGGACAAGCAAGTCGTAATTCAAACCCCAATTTCGAAGCTAGCATGAGCCATGAATTTGCCATATTATTGCCATCTCCAATATAAGCTACAATGGGTTTGGGAAATTTAGGCTTATGGGGTATAGAATTAAGGATAGGGTCTGGTATAAAAATCCCGCATTCTATCATGGTGAGATAATCTGCTAGAAGCTGCATTGGATGAAAAGCATCGCTTAATCCATTTATCACACTCACACTTGAGTGACGTGCAAATTCTTCTAGTCTTTCGTGTATATGCGTGCGAACCATAATCATATCTACCATAGAGCTAATGACTGCTGCACTATCTCGGATAATCTCTCCCCTACCTAGTTGTAAGTCGCTGTTAGAGAGAAAGATTCCAAAGCCGCCTAGCTGATAGATTCCAACTTGAAAACTGACACGTGTCCTAGTTGAGCTTTTTTCAAAAACCATAGCAAGCGTTTGTCCTGCAAGGTAGGGCGTAGGAATGCCCTGCTTGTGTTGTGATTTGATGGTAATAGCTAGAGAAAGCATTTCGAGTAGTTCATCTTTACTAAAATCATTAATTGTAAGAAAATGTTGAACTTTCGTGTTATTCATAAACTTCCTTGATTACAATTTGGATTATATTAATAAAAACTTAATTATGTTAATATGAGTAATTAAAACTTTGATTTCAAGAAATTGATGCTTTGTATATCAACTAACCAGATAGTTATAAGTAACTAGAAATAAGCGGTTTTTGCGCTACGAATACCACAATTATAGCACAGATTCTAAGGAGTGATTGTTATGGACAAAGAAAAAACTAAGATTTATTCAGAGCAAGTTAGATTGATAGGGGAGGGACATTTATTTTGCGATAAGTTTGGCTGTATTGACATTAAGAATCTTAATGGAAGTCAATAAATCTCAAAAGTAATTTTTGAGATTTATTATTAATTGATTTTACCGTATAGTAATCTAGCTTTAATCTTTCTATAAACTCTTGTTTTATTTTCCTAAATAAACTTGTCTAGGTCTAGTGATTCTCACGGATGGATTCTTCATGTGTTCAATGAGGTTTGCACACCATCCGGGCATTCTACCTAAAACAAATATTGGAGTAAAGAGTTCTGTTGGGATTCTTAATGCAGTGAGAATAATGCCGCTATAAAAATCTACATTAGGGTAAAGTTTGCGCTCAATAAAATAACTATCTTTCAAGGCTACTTCTTCAACCTTTTCAGCAATATCACTAAGGCGCATATCCATGGTAATGCCTCTTTTATTCAAGTCATCTTTTAAAGCCTTAAGCGTTTTGGCTCTTGGGTCATAATTTTTATACACGCGATGTCCAAAGCCCATAAGTCTGAAAGGATCATTTTTGTCTTTAACGCGAGCAATATATTTATCAACATTCTTCACGTTGCCAATCTCATTAAGTTGTTTTAATACTGCTTCATTAGCACCACCATGTGCGGGTCCCCACAAGGCTGCGATACCCGAAGAAATAGCTGCGTAAGGATGTACGCCCGTTGAGGCGACATTACGTACTGTGGTGGTCGAAGCATTTTGCCCATGTTCTGCATGTAGTGTTAGAATCTTATCCAAAGCTTCAATCTCAACTGGTTGAATGCCCTCTTCTCCTTGCAGGGTATGCTTGAATCTTCCATGTGGATAACCACGTAACATATAAAGAAAATTCTCAACATAACTCTTATTAACATCAGGCTCAACAAAAGGAGCACCGACACTATGGCGGTAACAAAATGCAACCATTGTCGCAGTCTTTGCAATAATTCTCCTTGCCATCATTTGATAATCATCTTCATCATCCATATCTTTGTGATCATAATAAAGTGTTGCTAGCACACTCACGAGAGCAGATAGTGTTGCCATAGGATGTGCTTTATCAGGAAAGGCAGCAAAGACGCTCTTTAGCCTTTCGTGCAAAAAACCTCTATGTCGCAGTTCAAGATCAAATGTATCTGATTCTTCTTGATTCTTTGGTAAGCCAGAATCTGTGATTAAAAGGCGGCACACATCTGTAAATTTATACTTTGCAACCAGATCTTGGATAGGAATGCCTTTATACAATAATTCACCGTCTTTACCATTGACATAGCTTATTGTGGATTCACAACCCGCCGTGCTACCATAGCCGGGGTCATAGGAAAAGAGGTCGGCTGTCTCAAATAGTTTGCTAAAATCGATTGCTTTAGGTCCTCTTGTGCAATTGATTAAGTTGAAGTCAAAACTTTCTCCTGTTTGATTGTTAGTTAGGGTAACTGTGTTTTTGCTCATGATTGCTCCTTCTATAAAAATGATAAAATTATGTGCAAACTTTTTCTAAGAGTAATGGCAAATATTTTGTTTAATGATTGCAAAATGTTTAGAATCTAGGTTTGTATCTGCAAACTCTAATAAATGTAGGGATTTTATCCGCTTTATATTCCGCCATTATCCTAATTAATGGTTATAAATATTAGGTTTTTATATAGTGTAGATTTTCACTATTAAAATACTGCAAGAACTCTAAAAGTTTAACCCATATAATTTATTCTACTCTATTCTGTAGCTTTTTATGATGATATTACAAAGAAACTTCCTTTGTAGATTCTAAAATGTTACAAAAATTATCAGATTCTTTTGTGTGAAAATTCTTATTTGTATCAAGCTAAAAATTGCTAGATTTAGATTTTTATAAGATCAAATGAGACTACACGCAGAGAGGATTGAGCAACAATTAATCACGAGCATCACTTGTATTGCATTTTGTGGAATCTATGATTTGAAACAACATTCTCATAAAGAAACATTGGCTTGTTTTAGACGGATTGACTCGATACTCTCGAGAGTTGCTTTATATGTGTTCCACATTGAACATAACCTTGACAATGCAATAGGGATTGATTTAAAGTCTGTAAGTATTTCTCATATAAAATCATTGCAAATTTATAAATCACAGTCAATTGAGTTGTTTATCTTAAACAAATCATTATGACCAGATTCCAATATTATGAAAGTGTAATTTTTAACTTCTTAATACGATGTTCTTCAATGCTTAATACTTCATATTGACACATAGAATCGCTAATCTTATCTCCCACATTTGGCATATCTCCAAAAAGATTAAGCACATATCCCCCTATGGTTACTTGCATCAAATTTTCATCATATTCTATCTTAAAGAGTTCTTCTATTCTCTCTAACTCTACTTTGCCCTCCACTTCATAAGACTTTTCATCAATTTTTTTCAGATTCTCTATTGGGGTGGAATCCACAATAATATTTCCCATAATTTCGTGCATAATATCTTGCGCCGTAATCATTCCGGCAGTTCCCCCATATTCATCAATAACTAAAGCTGTATCTACCTTTTTCTTATTCATTTTAAGCAGAATTTGCGATATAGAAGCACTTTCTGGGACAACAAGCATTTTTTTAACAAAATTGTCAAATATTACAGATTTATAGTCATTTTTAATGCTAGCAGCAAGAATATCGCGAATGTGGATAATACCTAGAATTTTGTCCTTACTCCCCTCGCAATAGGGATATCGCGTGTGATGAGGTTCAGAAATAAGAATATTAATATTTTTTTCGTATTCAAATGTTTTATCTAAGCAAATCATGTCTTTGCGCGGAGTCATAATTTCCCGTGCAAGAGTATCAGAAAAATCTACTGCATTTTTAATAATTTCGCCCTCTATGGAATCTAAAAAACCACCCTTGAGACTTTCTCCCACAATAATCTTTAATTCTTCATCGCTATGCGCTTCCGTATGTGCTTCAACCTTGAGGATTTTTAAGAATAAAGCTGAAGCAAAATCAAAAAATTTAATCACAGGATAGAATAAAATCCAAAAAGCATGGAGCGGACGCGCAATAGTTAAACATGCTCTTTCGCTTTTTGCAATAGCAATGGACTTGGGGACGATTTCACCTAAAATGACATGCAACAATGTTACTAAGCTAAAGGAAATGAGTAAGCTAATCGTATCTACAAACTGAATATGAGCCATAAATATACCATTCATGCCTCGTAGCACAAGAGCAGTAATATGATTGCCTACCCAACCAAGCGCTAAAGAGCTAAGGGTAATGCCTAATTGCGTAGCAGAAAGGTAACTATCGAGGGAATAAGACATTTTAAGAGCGAGTTTGGCAGTTTGATTATTTTGCTTGACTAGCTCTTCTAATCTTGAGCGACGTACCTTGACCAAAGCAAACTCTGAAAGAACAAAAAAAGCATTTAAGAGGATTAAAATAAATGCTAGGATAACCATTCCAAGCGACTGATAAGGATCCGTATCCAAAGGTATCTCCTTAAGATTGTGCATTTAGATTTTTAAGAGTCCAATACTTGTGGGTGATTTTAGGACTCTAAAACAATTAAGTTAGTTTGATTTTAACATATTTTATTTGCAAAGTTTCTTAAATTTTTATATTATAGGGATAAATAATAT
>NZ_NXLP01000216.1:0-310 GCF_003364125.1 Helicobacter sp. MIT 14-3879 | reverse complement strand
TATAGATAATACTAATAATGATTCTAATACTATAACTACTCTTAATATTCAAGGTTCAATACTTTTATCTCCTAGTGGAATGGAGAAAGTAAGAATGGAAGTAAGATAGTGGTAGAGAGATAACGATATATCTTTTCGTGGCACAAAAAACAAGTGGAAAAGAATTTTTTAAAGATATGCTTTTAACTGATGGCTTTATAACAATAGGAGCTGCTATCCCTCAAATCATCTCTTTAGTTAAATTTAAAAATGAAGTCTTAAAAGAAATACAAAAAGATATAAGAGATAATTCTTTTAAAATAAATGTAGT
>NZ_NXLP01000215.1:0-313 GCF_003364125.1 Helicobacter sp. MIT 14-3879 | reverse complement strand
CCTATAAAGAATATAAAAGGAATGACAATGAAAAATAATAAGAACCACATTAAAGAAGATTCCTTAGCATATCTATATATTGATGATTAGGGAGAGAATTTAGGGCTAATGATACATCAGCTTCTGCTATATCATTAAAGATTCCTTGTTTTAATTCTGTGTCTCTTATAGCTAAAATATATTCTTTAGATTCTTTATCTTGGAATAGAGTAGTAGATTTTCTTGTATTTGTTTTATTATCTAACTTTCCTCTTATAGATATAATCTTTTGATTATTATCTTGTGTGTCATTAAAGATTCCTTGTTTTAATTC
>NZ_NXLP01000214.1:0-323 GCF_003364125.1 Helicobacter sp. MIT 14-3879 | reverse complement strand
GAGATTAGAGAGGGAGAGAAAGGAGTCTTTATGAAATAGATAAGAATAGAGATAGTCTGTATTAGAATCTTTAGAGTATAAATTAGCGTATAAATTAGAGTGTAAGTTAGAATCTTTAGAATCTTTGGGGTATGGGTTAGAGTTGAGATTAGAATAAATGTTAGAGTCTTTAGTGTATAAATTAGAATATAAATTAGAGTCTATGTTAGAATCTTTAGAATATAAATTAGAATAAATATTTTTATTTTCTAAATCTTTAGGATTTATTTTATCTAGGAATATGATAATATTATTTTTATCTTGAGATTCTAAGAGATAGGAAT
>NZ_NXLP01000213.1:0-341 GCF_003364125.1 Helicobacter sp. MIT 14-3879 | reverse complement strand
ATAACTTAATATCTTATTATACTTCTCTTTATTATTAGGTAATTCATTTAACTCACACATTCTCTTAAACTCCCAATAACTAGGTTGTAAAGAATAAGGGATAAACCAACCATAGCCAAAGAAATAACCAAAACCTAAACTTCCTATTAAAATAGTAGTAAGTGGAAAGAATATTAATGTAGGTAATTTCTTTTTATTTTTATTAACTAGCTTTTTATTGATAACTCTTACTATAATGAAACTAACCACAGGAATAAGAAGTATGCAAAAGCAAAATAAGAAAAAATCAGTTAATGTTGGATTTAATCTTATTACAGAATCATTCATCTTATATTACTCTT
>NZ_NXLP01000212.1:0-343 GCF_003364125.1 Helicobacter sp. MIT 14-3879 | reverse complement strand
AGCTTTACTTATGGTTTGTTTGCCTTTAAACTTCTTTGCCTTTTGGATTCTGTATTGAGATTCTAACAATGACGAAAGAATCTTATCCAAACACCTTTTTCAAATGTGCTTCATATTCTGCCAAATACCGCTCTACTTGCGGTTTTTTATCACATCATTACACATAAAAGTAGGTAAAACCTCCATTCCTAAAAACTCGTGAGCTTTGCGTAAATGTAAATACACCCCCTCAACTCCCACACCCTCAAAAAATCCTTGAGGTTCTATGAAAGCTCCAAGCGGTGCATTCCAAGTAACACTAAACATTACTTTCTTGCCCTGACACAAGCCACCACTACCATAT
>NZ_NXLP01000211.1:0-347 GCF_003364125.1 Helicobacter sp. MIT 14-3879 | reverse complement strand
AGTATCTCAAAAGGATTCTAAAAGATTCCACAACAAGAGATTCTTCACTTGCCTAAAGGCAAGTTCAGAATGACAAGGGGGATAAATATTTAGCTTTTGTAGAATGACAAAGTGAGAGATATTTAGCTTTTGCAAACAAAAGAGATGTTTAGCTTTTGCTATGCAAGCTCGCACGAGCGAAGCTCTTGCCCACACTTGCAAATATGACAAGGTAGATTGTCATACTGAGGCGTTAGCCGAAGTATCTTAAAAGGATTCTAAAAGATTCCACAACAAGAGATTCTTCACTTGCCTAAAGGCAAGTTCAGAATGACAAGGGGGATAAATATTTAGCTTTTGCAGAATGA
>NZ_NXLP01000210.1:0-355 GCF_003364125.1 Helicobacter sp. MIT 14-3879 | reverse complement strand
ATTTATTGGAGGTATAGGATTAATCATATTTTACTATACTCCCTATTCTTATTATTTAGAACCTAGCTTTTGGCAATTTAGGAATATGTGCAAATTAGATCCTGAAATATATCAGCATAATGGTGGAAAACTAGATGAGGAATATTATAATAAAGTTTTAAGTTATTTTGATACAAGCTTGGATAAATTAGATTGGAATTATATACAAGATAACTTACAACTAAATGATTCGGGAGAACATTTTTATAAAATTGAAAAATATTATGATAGGATATTTTCATCATTCCGCTTTGTTTTTAAAAATAATAATGTAAAAAGAGACAATATTGAGAAAATAATATTTTATGTAAATTGG
>NZ_NXLP01000008.1:0-79468 GCF_003364125.1 Helicobacter sp. MIT 14-3879 | reverse complement strand
TGGAAAGGCATTGAGGAAGTTTCAGGCTTGTAGTTTTCAAACTTATTGCGTAATGCTTGAACTAAGCGATTTTTGATATTGATTTTAAGATTTTGCATTTTTATCCTTCAAGTGAAATATGCTTTCACTGTATCTATTTTTATCTTTCTCACTGCGGTTGAGCACAGGTCTATCATACCGATGGACAATCTGCATATCTGCCAACTCTGCAATCTTTGGGTAGAGATTAAATCTATCATTAGCCACTAAAAAGATATTATAATCTGGCTTCAAAAATTGTTTAGCATTTTGCAAAACTTTAGCAATATTATAAACATATTGTTCTTGTGCATTTTTGCTTTGCCCCTCACTTAATTTACCAATTTCTAAATTATCTTTACGAGGTAAATCAAAAATATCATAAGCATAAGCGTGTTGTTCGTGATAATCAATCAGTCCTACATAAGGGGGAGAGCTAAAGATTCCAGCAATTTTTTGCGATTGAATAAGGCTTGCAAACTCTTTATCTTGTTTCTGCACTTGAGTAATAATATCTACATTTGTAGAATCTGCATTTAAGCAAAGCTGTTTGGTTTGACTGCGTATTTTTTCAAACTCTTTTAGTCTCTTCAAAGTATCTTTTGTGTAGCTTTTCCACCATTTTGTAATGCTAAAAAGAGGCTTGCAGATTCTGCCGTGTTTGGAGCAATAATAAGTTGTAGTGATAGGTTCTAAAAGCGTGGCTAAATCTGAATGTGTTGTAGCACGACAACTTCTTGCTGTGCGACTTAGGATAATGCGTAAAATATCCTGTAAATCTTTAGGTGATTTTAAAATTTCATTTTTAAGAAAAAGAATCTCTTGTTTTATAGAATCTATATACCATTTTTCAAAAAACCCTCCCTGTATATTTGTGCCAATATCAATAGCATATTTCTTAACAAGTCCATTGTAAATCTTTAAAAATTCTTGTGCTTTTATCTCTCCATATTTTTTTTCATCAATCTGTTTCAAAGCAACTTGACGCTTAAAGGTTTTATTAGGAAAGTAAAGTTGATTAAATTCACTCAAAGCATTATTTAAAGCAATCTCAAAAGGAATGGTTTGAAGTTTCTTTGTAAAATTTTCTAAACAAGCACTTAGTCTTAAAAGCTCCATCTCAAGGGCTTTGAAATCATAATTAGCAATTTTAGCATTACTCAACATTGTATTAAAACAAGAGATTTCAATCCCAACAGCATTCATACCTAGTTCATTTGCCACACATAAGGTCGTGCCACTTCCACAAAAGGGGTCTAAAATAATATCTCCTTGTTTAAAACAAGCCTGATTCTTAATAGTATCTGTATGAGAGTCTAAAAAATATTCTACAAGTTGAGGGATAAACTTGCCTTTATAAGGGTGGATTCTATGAATATGCTTTGTTGTTTCTGCCTCTTTATATTGCGCAAAAGAAAGGGGTGATTGCAGATGTTCTTGTGATTTAATGGTGTTATCATAATAGGCTTTTAGCTCATTTTTATCAATCAAATTTTCTTGTAAATCTGTGCTGTGATTTGCAATTTTCCCATAATTTAACAGATAAATAATGTTATTGCTCGTTACCTTTTTACCTAAATATTGACTTGCCCAAATACTAGCCTGTTTTGGTGTAAGTAATGGTAAAGATTGTTTCTTTGTGGAATCAATTAAAGTTTGTGTCATTTCAACTTCTCCCTCTACTCCCATTCAAAGCTGCCCAAAGGTTTGCTAGTAATGTCATAGACTACACGGTTAATGCCTTTTACTTCATTTATAATGCGGTTTGAAACAGATTCTAAAAAGCTATGGGTAAAAATAATCGCATTTTAAAATTTATCTTTAATATTCTCATAATGCCTCTTTTTAATAATTTCTGGTAATTCTTTTACAGAGGGAAATTCCTCTGTAATTTCTAAACAAAGTGTTTCAAGCAATTTATCACCAAGTAAGTGAGCATATTTTCCACGCATTGCTTTTTCATACCAAGCAATCAAATGAGATTCTGTAATAATGCTTTGAATCTTATTCTTCCAGCCAATTTGTGTGAGCAAAGATAAAATAATGGATTTTTCAGCTTCCTTACATACAATAATAATTCTATCGCTCTGAATATGAGATACTATACTTTCTGCCAATTCACTATCAAGACTTAAATGCTTAATTTGTATTGCAACTCCCCAATTCGCATACATATCAAGCCCTCTATCTGCTGCATTAGTTACACCAACCCTATAAATACGTGCTTTTTGTGTAGCAAAAAGACTATTTAAATCTAAGCACATTACAGATTTTGTAAAATCTTCAAATTCTTCTAAAATATTAAGTTTATCTTGATTAACTGAAAGAGTGATATTTAATTCTAAAGTTTGTGCCAATGTATCAAAAAGTGCGTGCGTAATAATTTCATAGATTTTATCTAAACTACGCTTTAATCCAGCCTCATACCAAAACAAATTAATAAAATGTGAAATCTCAAAACTTGCTTTATTTGTATTCAAACAATAATTAAGCGCATTGTTAAGTTGTATATATTTGCCTATAAATTTATTATAGATATAACTCTCAACTGCTCCATTATGCTCTCTATTAAATTTTCCTAGTTCTGTTATGAGTTTGGGAGGAATTGCATTGAATAAATCATCTTGGAATTTTGCCGAACTTGTAGAGATTCTGCCAAGTAGTTCGATGCAAACTTCATCTCTCCAAGATTTACTTTTAGTCCTATATGTTTCAAGGCTATCTAAATCTATATCACCAAAGATTCTATCACGATAAAGGATCTCTGCGATTTGAATCGGTTTATAAAAGTGGATTCTTGATTTTGTAATGACTTTATCCAAAGCTTCTTTTGCAATTTTTAACATCCTTTTTCCTTGAAACTGTTTTGTATTTGCATCTCGCATAATGCTTTTAACATTTCTCTTGCTACTGCTTCAATGAGTGGCACAGGTACACTATTGCCTACTTGATGTTTGCATTGTGTGTAAGAGCCTATGATTTTATAGTCTTCTGGAAATCCTTGTAAGCGTAACATCTCTTTTTCTGTTAATCTCCTCTCATTATTGACTAAAAGATAGTTTGCTGAAGCTCCAGCTCTTAGGGCGCAAGAGTAGTGATGAGGCGTGATTGAACCACCTACATTTTCGTGCGTAATATAAGGCTTGGCAATATTTTTTTTCATTCGTTTCTGTCTCGATTGCTTGATAGAATCTTTCACATAATACTTTTTATCTACATTAGATTCTAAAATATCTTTAAGTGTTTTTTTGTCGTGAATTGGAAGCGGAAAATCAAAATTTACCTTCTCCTTAAAGCCGCAGATAATAATTCTCTCACGTTTTTGTGGAAGTCCAAAATCAAGAGCATTTAATACCTTGCTATAAACAAAATATCCTAAAGATTGCAGATGTAAAATAATTACCTTAAAGGTATGTCCTTGATTATGTGCTGTGAGATTGCGTACATTTTCTAGCATAAAAGCTTTGGGGTTTTTATCTTTTAAAATGCGTTCAATCTCAAAGAATAATGTCCCTTGTGTCTCGTGCTTGAATCCCTCTTTATCTCCTATAATACTAAAGGGCTGACAAGGAAAACCTGCTAAGAGTATGTCAAAACTTGGGATTTCGCTAGAAAGAATTTTAGTAATATCCCCTTTTGGATATTCACCAAAATTTGCAAAATAAGTTCTAGCCGCTTCCTTATCCCATTCTGATGAGAAGACACAAACTCCACCTGCTTTCTCAAATCCCAATCGAATCCCTCCAATCCCAGCAAATAAGTCTATAAAGGTAATTTTTTGTATCAATATTTGTTTTTTTCTTTGCTCTAAAATAGTATTAGAAAATAAATCTATAGTCATTTTTTTTAATCCAACCTCATAACTTCTCCCTCTACTCCCATTCAATTGTGCCGGGGGGTTTGCTCGTGATGTCATAGACTACACGGTTAATGCCTTTTACTTCATTTATAATGCGGTTTGAAACATATTCTAAAAAGCTATGGGGTAAATGAGAAAAACTCGCTGTCATTCCATCGATTGCCTCCACCGCTCGCACGCAAATCGTATTATCATAAGTGCGATTATCGCCCATTACGCCCACACTTTTGACATTTAGCAGCACGCAAAATGCCTGCCATACTTGATGATAAAGCCCCGATTTATGCAGCTCCTCAATGAGTATAGAATCTGCCTCACGCAATAAATCTAAATCCTCTCTATTCACCTCGCCCATTATCCTAATGGCAAGTCCGGGTCCGGGGAATGGGTGACGCATTAGCATCAATTCTGGCATTCCTAATTCTCGCCCAAGCTCTCTTACTTCATCTTTAAAAAGCTCTCTTAAAGGCTCAATAAGCTCAAATTTCATCCACTCTGGCAGTCCTCCGACATTATGATGAGATTTTATCGTTTGACTAGGTCCCTTCACGCTCACAGATTCTATCACATCAGGATAGAGCGTGCCTTGTGCTAGAAACTTAATCTCACCATTTTGATTATGCTTTTTTGCCTCCTTTTCAAAGACTTCAATAAAAGTCTCACCAATGATTTTACGCTTAATTTCAGGGTCTATCACTCCCTTAAGCCTACTTAAAAAAAGCTCACTTGCATTAACGGTAATTAAAGGCACTTTGAGATTCTCTTTAAACATCTTTTCAACCGCCTCTCTCTCGCCCTTGCGTAAAAGTCCCGTATCCACAAACACAGGGATAAGATTCTCACCAATGGCACGATAGAGCAAGGTCGCAACGACACTAGAATCAACCCCACCACTCACCGCACAAAGCACTTTATTGGCTTGTCTTTTTAGCGTATTTTGCAGAGTTTGAGGCTCATTTCCTCGATGAACCTTGTGTTCTATCTCGTTATTTGCCTCTGCACAGCCACAAAATCCATCTAAAAATACTTCACCATCTATAGATTCTGCACTTACACAATCATTGCTAGAATCTTTCAATCCCTCTTCGCCTCTTGTTTGAAAAGCCACGCTTTCTTTAGTAAAACTCCCAAAATCCCTTAAAGATACTTTTGCCTCAATGGTAGATTCTGCTTGTTCTTTTTGCAAAGATTTCTCACTAAAAATCTGCCCTTTGTCTATACTAAGATTTACATTATCACAACTCCCAAAATCCCCTACTTTGCCATTTTTTTGCGGGTAAATCCCTAGCGATTGTTGCAATGCCTCACGCTTTATACTTAAGGGAATAAGTTTGGGTGAAAATGCACTTGCGACTCTAGCTTGAATGGGCTTTGCTTGTGTTTTCTTAAAACCTAAATGCTGGTAGAATCCTAAGGCACTCTCAAGACTACTAACAATCACTTCATCATAATCACTTAAATATTGATAATATGCCTCTCTTATCAAAGCCTTACCATATCCACTTCCAAAATATTGAGGTGCAACAAAAAGCATTGTGATTTCATTAGCCTCTAGGGAAATAAAGCCTATCCATTTATCCTTTTTGTCATCTTTTTTATGAGCTATGAGTAGAATTTTTGATTCTAAAATAGATTCTTCTATCTCTTTTTTCATACCCTCAATTTCTTCTTCGCTTAAATCTTTATGAGTAGCTCTTGCCCCATCTTCGTATATTTGCAAAAGTTTCTTTAGGATTTGTTTCTCTCCTATCTCTAAACAAGCTTGTTTAAATGAGACAAAATTACAATGTGGAAATAAAGAGCTTGGCGGTGATAAAAAGCTTGCTGAATGCCTAAAGCAAGAAATAAGATGGTCATTTACCATTCCAATGGCTTGCATAAACGCATAAACAATCGTAGTGCCGACAAAATTAAAGCCTCTATCTTGTAAATCTTTAGCTATCTTATCTGATAAAGGCGTAGAAGTGGGTAAATCTGAAATGTTCTCAAAATGATTAATCACTTGCTTACCCTCTACAAAGCCCCAAATATAGCTATCAAAGCTCCCAAATTCTTTTTGGATTCTCAAAAATGCCCTCGCATTAGCAATAGCAGATTCTATCTTTGACTTATTGCGGATAATGCCCTCATTTTGCAATAGCTCATTTATCTTTGTGTCATCATAATTAGCAATAATTTCTGGATTAAAATCATCAAATGCCGCCCTAAAAGCCTCACGCTTTTTAAGGATAGTTATCCAGCTAAGCCCCGCTTGAAAGCCCCCTAAAATAAGAAATTCAAAAAGCTTCCTATCATTATGTAGCGGCACGCCCCATTCATTATCGTGATAGTTTTCATAAAGCTTACGCGCCTTTTCATCTTTATCACTTGCCCAAGCACATCGCTTTATAGGGAGGGGAGTTGTGTTAGAGATTGATTGATTTTGTGAAGAGAAAAGTAAATTTGCCTTTTTGTATTCCTCAAGCTCAAGGCAATACACTAGCTCTTCTTTATGCTTTTGTGCTGCATTCACACCAATAAGACGCATTCCAAGCCTTTGGGCTAGAGTGATAGAATCTTGATGTCCCTTTGTGATGAGCGCATAGAGTTTCCTTGCTCTCACAACCTCAAAGGCATACTCTACACAAGCCCTTGCGGCTTCTATGCCATAGCCCTTGTGCCAATGCGATTTCTTTAGCACATATCCTAGCTCTAGCACTTTATGATGGGCTTTGTCTAATGCGTAGCTATGAGAGTTATGAGAATCACTAGAATCATAGGAGCTATGAGAACTCTCTTGATAGGGAGCTTTTCTTACTTCTGATTTATCTAAATTAGAATTATTAGAACTCTCTTGATGAAAAGCTTTATTTGGTGCGTAGCTATGGGGACTATCAATATTATGAGAGTTATGGGAACTATCAACATTATGAGAACTATGGGAGCTATTAGAATCATATAAGTTATGAGAGCTATGAGAATCACTAGAATTAGAGTAGCTCTCTTGCTTAGATTCTAAAATGATTTCTTCATAATCTAGCCCTACATTACCGATAATCTCGCCACTTTGCCTATCTATAATCGCCCAGATTCCAAAGCCATATTGTTGATAATTTAGCAATTGCTTAGTAAGCCACTCTTGGCTCTCTTTTTCTCTAAAGCCCTGCCCCCAAGCGTGCATTACCTCTTTATCACTTAGTATTTTATGCAGGCTCTTAAAATCAGCTTGCGTGTATTCTCGTAAAATAAGACGCTCTGTCTCAATCACCCTTTTAAAGTCTTCAAATTTTTCTAAAAAAACTGCTTTGATTGGAAAGCCCTCTATAAATTCTTTCTTAAAACACACAAATCCTAGCTTCTCATACAATGCAATGTTTTTAAGGCTTTTTTCACTTGTAAAAAGCTCATATCGCTTTGAGGAGAGCTTGGCACAAAGTGTGCGGATAAGCGCGCTTGCAATGCCTTTTCTGCGATAGGCTGACTTAACAAAAAGTTTGCGAATATAGGTTGTCTCACCTTTGGTAACTCCACGCACAGAGCCGATAATCTCGCCATTTTCAAGCGTGCATTTAAGAAATGTGTGTGTGTTAAACTCTTGTTCTATGCTCTGCAAATCCTGTGTCATTGGCTCAATATCCATTTTACCAATCAATCTCGCTTCATCAGCATAGGCAATAGATTGTAGAGCAAGGATTGCCTCTAAATCCTGCTTTTGCGCTAGGGCAATAGTGTAGTTTAAGCCATTGTTTTGGGAGATATAATCTTGATTGTGTGCTATTTTTGCCTCTGTTTCTCTTTCTATCTCTGCTACTTCTGCCCCTATTATTTTTGATTCTATTTTTGATATTCCTAATCCTATCCCTACTTCTGCTACTTCTGCTATCCCTCTTGCTACCTCCGTTTTTGCTTCTACTGCTCCTACTTCTGTTCCTCTTTCTTTTACTTTTTCTCCTCCTATCCCTCTTGCTACCTCTGCTGCTTCTGTTTCTGTTATCCCTGCTACTCCCACAATAGAACGTAATTTTGCAATCTCATTTTCTGCGAAATTTTGCATATTCCAATCTGTGCTACTCCCGCAAATCCCTACTGCGAAATTGCGTAAAATCTCCCCGCCACACTCGCTATGCACGACTTCAGGGTGGAATTGCAGGGCATAAATCTTGCGTTTAGAATCTGCAATCGCACAATAATGCGTATTGCCACTTCTAGCTAGCTCTCTAAAGCCCTGCGGAATGCTCTCTACCTTATCAGCGTGGCTCATCCACACAATAGAATCTTGCTTGATATTGCTAAAGAGTTCATCTTGTTGTAGCACATTATGAGGCACACAATCGCTTGCTTGCACGCAAAAGGCATAATAAGTTTTCCCCTCATTATCTGTTTTCTCATCTACTTTTTGCATACCTAATCTTTGAGCGACTTTTTGAGAGGCAAAGTTATCCTCCCTACACACGCAATACACTTCTTTTGCACGCAAATGTTGGAAGGCATATTCTTTTAGCCCTAAGCCAATTTCTGTCGCATAGCCCTTGTGCCAATAGTCTGTGTGTAGCATATAGCTAATTTCTAGCAATTCCTTTTGGTGTAGTCCTGCTTGTCCGATAAATGCCCCGCTATGCTTTTCAATCAACGCACACCAGCCCATTTTAGAAGAGAGATAGCTTTCTTGCTCCCTCTTTAGCCATTTTTTGACAAATTTATAATCTATCTTCTCAACCCACGCCCACATCACATCTTTATCTTGCAAAAGCTTCGCTAACTCGGGTATATCAGATTCTAACAATGGGCGTAAAATCAAACGCTCTGTCTCTAAAAATACAGAGTTTAGCAAAGAATTTGAATCTAAATCTTTGGTTTGTTTATCTTTAATCTCTTGTGAAGATTCACACAACGCTTGCTTTGTTTGCAGAGGTTTTATCACATAAGTTTCTAAAGAATGTGGAAGAAAGGAGTGATTTTTCGCACAAAATTCAAAATAATTGTAGTTGTTTTCATCGACAAATTCGCCCACCTTGCTCATTCCAATACGTTTAGCAACACTATGAGAGGCAAGATTATCTTCTCTACATACGCAATACACTTCTTTTGCGCGCAAATGCCTAAAGACATATTGCTTACAATGCTGGGCAATCTCAATGGCATAGCCTTTGTGCCAATGGGATTTTTTTAGCACATAGCTAATCTCAAGATATTTTGTTGCACTAAGCCCTGCAATACCGATAAGCTCCCTGCTTTGCTTATCAATTATCCCCCATAGCCCAAAGCCAAAATGTGCGTAGTTTTCTTGTTGCGCACTAATCCACGCTCTAAGGTCATTGTCATTAAGGCTCTCGCCCCACGCACTCATCACTTCTTTATCCTGTAAAATCTCCTTTAAGGAAAGAAAATCAGAATCTTCAATTGGGCGTAGAAGCGTTCGCGTGGTTTCTAGCTCAAAGGCAATGGGTAATTCATTCTTAATTTTATATACAAGCCTATTGCTCTCTCTGCCGCGATATTTCCAAAGGGTTTCACCTATCAAAGTCGCACCTAATTTTTGAGCAAGAGCGATAGAAGCGGTATTATTTTCTTTAATCAAGCAATACAATTCTTTTGCACCCAAAACCTCAAAGGCATAGTGTTTGCACCCCTGTGAGACCTCGATTCCATAGCCCTTGTGCCAATGGGATTTTTTAATGATATAAGTCATTCCCAAGACTTTTTGCTTATCAAAGTTTTGAATGCTTAATCCTGCCTGTCCTATCATCTCGCCACTACATTTCTCCACCACAGCCCATAGTCCAAAGCCAAACTTTGCATACTTTTCTTGCTGGATTTTAAGCCAATCTTTGACATCAGAATCGCTAAAATCATATTCCCACGCGCTCATTACTTCGTGATTAAGCAGCATTTCATTCAAACTTGCTAAATCAGATTCACGCATTTCACGCACAATTAGACGCTTTGTGTAAAAAAGAGGAGGAGTGAAATTTAAGCCAAAATATCTAATAAGCTTTAAGCTGCTTGCGGCAAAATGCACAAGCGCAAAGTCCCTTCCTGCGTTATCCTTTGAGCTTCTTGAGCGAATTTCAAAGCCTAGTAAATGATAGAATTTTATTGCGTCTGCATTTTCTTCATTACAATCAAGTAGCACCTCTTCAAAATCGCCCAAATAAAGCTCTATTGCTTTTTTTATGAGTGCTCTACCAATGCCTTTTTTTAATGCGCTAGGGCGGATAAAAAGCATTTCTATTTTATTGCCCAAAAGTCCGATAAATCCAACCATATCGCGATGATCACTAGCTGTAATGATGGTGAGTTGAGGTAGAGAAGCCTCGACTTCATCAGCAATTTCAATAATATGCTCTTCGCGTAAAAAATGATGTGTAGCACGTACAGAATCCCCCCAAATCTTTAATAGCTGGGATTTTAACTCTGTGCTAAGGGGGTGATTATTTGGAGAAAAATGCTGAAATTCAAGAGAAATAGGAGCATTTTTATTAACTGCTTTAGAATACGCATAGGTCATACACTGCCATTCACTTGCGCGTAAAATATAGATAAAATGAGAAATGCTCTTGTCTTTTATAGGCTTATCCATTTTGCCTATAATGCTCATCTCTAGCCTTTTAGCGACATTTTGTGCTGCAATATTATCAGTAGGAATTAACGCACAAAGCACGGGGATTCCAAGTGTGTTAAAAGCATATTCTATACACATTTTAGCTGCTTGTGTCGCATAACCCTTATGCCAATGCTCACTCTTAAAAAGATAAAATATGCTTACTAAATGCCCCTGCGTGCTTGGCTGGAAAGACTGCGAATGAAGAAAATCTTGCGGGCTAAGGCTACTATAAATACTTCGCGCAATATTAGTAGGAATCTCTTGAATGCTTAAACCCACTTGTCCTATTATTTCATTGCTGTGAAGAGCGGCATAGATACCAAAGCCACTCTCCTCATAGGATTGCATCTGCGTATCTAGCCAATCAAGGACATTAAAGCCACTTGGGTTACAATAAGATTCCCATATTGCTTTTAAGTCATTATCTTTAAATATGGCTTCAAGTGTAAGCTCATCAGTAGGGACGAAAGGACGCAAAGCAATATTTTCACCCTGCAAGAGGAAAGATTGAGGCTGTTTGGGTTTATGTGTGAATGTGTAGGATTCATTAAAGGAGTGATGAATCCCTTGTGATGTGTAAGATTCATTAAGGGGTTGGTGAGACCCGCTTGTGGTTGTGCCATCTGCTTGTTGCAATAAAGATTTCTCTTGAAATGGTGGCTTAGAATATGACAAAGATTTTAATGTGCTTTTTGAAAAATGTGTCATAGATTGCTTTGTTCTCACTATGCCTTGTGTGCTGAAAGCCTCTGGTGTGCTGAAAGCCCCCTGCGTGTGTGCTTGTTGTAGCATATTTGATGTAGTCTGTGATATAAAGGGAGCATTAATGGAGGATTGTGAATAATTAGGCAGCTGTGAAGAATTAAGAATATGCAACACTGCTTTGCCAAACTCTTGAGCCTCTGCCCTTATAACCCTGCCTCCAAAATATTGTGCGATAACCTGCATACCATAGCAGATTCCAAGTATGGGGATTCCAAGTGTAAAAATCCTAGAATCTGGCTTATAAGCGTCCTTTTCATACACACTTGCAGGACCACCGCCTAAGATAATACCTTTAGGATTTTTTGCCCTAATAGAATCTATATCTTCAAAATAAGGAACTATCTCCGTATAAATACCATATTCACGTAGCCTACGAGCAATGAGTTGCGTGTATTGAGAACCAAAGTCAAGCACCAAAATTTGCATTTGATTCATAAAAATTCCTTTTAAAGTTATTTTAAAAACATAAAACCCCTAAAAAGTAGATTCTTAAAATGTAGAATATAACTCATTATTGATTTTAAGCTAATGGCTATTAACAGGCGTAATGTAGATAAAGAGCCTGATAAAATATAAAAATACATCATTATACAAATTATCCAAAAAACGCAAACAGATTAGCTAAATAAGAAATTTTGATTATATCTTAGAGAATTTATGTTTCATCTTAATATTTAAAAAATCACTAAAGCAAACTATAAAAAATAATACTTAGATTCTCTTTGTATCTATAAAAATATAATTATTTAATATTTTTTAGAGCTTCTTTAATAATTTCTTTTGGAGTAGATGATATTACCTCAAAAGAGCCAAAGTAATTTAATAGCTTTTTAAGCTGTGCTTGTGAATATGGGGAGTTTTTTATACTACCTAGCTTTTTCTTTCTATGAAATGTTATGGCAAATCTATGTGCTTCATCTCTAAGCTTTTGTAAAAATAATAATCGATTATCATTTTTTTCTAATCTTATTTCTAAATCTTTTGTTCTTAGAATGTCTCTTGCACCTCCTTTAGAACGATAGGCTCTGTGATTAATCTTTTCTTTTGAAATTGCTACTATATCTATATTTACGCAACTAGAATCTATAATGTCTTTTGCAATATTTATCTGTGCTTTTCCTCCATCAATAAGCCATAAATCAGGTGGAGAATCTATATCAAATCTATTTGCCCTGCGACTTAATAGCTCTTGCATTTGTGAATACTCATCTCTACCTTCTAATAAATATTTTTTATAAGAATCCTTTATAAACTCACCATCACTAAAAACCACCTTAACCCCAACACAATCACTTCCTTGATGATGACTTGTATCAAAAATTTCAATCCTATTTGGTAAATTTTCAAGTCTCAACAAACTCTTAAGCAAAAATAATAAATTATTATCGTCTGAATTGTTGTTTTCTAATATATTCTTAGCATTATTAATAGCTAATGTTATTAATCTCTTTTTATCACCACTTTTTGGACACTCTATCTTAATTTTTTTATTAAAATGTATTAAAAAAAATTCTTGAAGATTCCTTGTATTTTCTAATGTAATTGGAAGTAAAATAGAATCTAAATTCAAAGGATTATTATGTTTATAATGATTTATTAGGGCTTGTGTATAGAGATAATCTAATTCTATATCATTTTCATTGTGATTAATAAAATAATAATCACTAAAAGTAACCTTACCATCTCTCATAAAAATTTTTACTAGCACACTTCTATGAGTGCTAACTATTGCAAAAATATCAAAATTATATAATTTTGCTAAATCAATCGTGCTTATGTTTGTAATTTGTTTTAATTTTTGAATTCTACTTTTAAGCTTATTTGCCTCTTCAAATCTAAGTGAATTTGCTAAAAAAAGCATTTTATCATTTAATATTTTTAGCAATTTACTTGGATTTGATAAAAAATTTAGCGCATCTTGGAGTATTAATTCATAATCTTTTTTTGTTATTTTACCCTCACAGGGTGCTAAACATCGCTTAATTTGATAAAACAAGCAGGCTTTTTTTTGAGACAAGCAGCTATTTCTTTGAACTAATGGCACTAGCTCATAAATACTATCTACAAACTCCTTTATGCCGCTAGAATATGGTCCAAAATAGATTAGATTTTTATCATTTATAATTTTTCTTACAACTTCAAGTCTAGGAAAATCCTTACTTTTATCTACAACAATATATGGATATGTTTTATCATCTCTTAATAAAATATTATATTTTGGTTTTAGCTGCTTTATCAAAGAATTTTCTAATATTAAGGCATCTTGCTCACTATCTGTTATTATTATTTTTATATCAAAGATTTGTTTTATCATTAATTTTATTCTAGGGCTTACATTTAAATTGGGTAATACTAAATTATTATTAATACTAAAATAACTTCTAACTCTCTTGTTTAAATCTTTAGCTTTACCTATATAAAGTATCTTATAATCTTTATCAAAATACTGATATACGCCACTTTTATGCGGTATATGCCTAATTATGTCTGCTAGTTTCATTATTATTTTTTATTATTAACCTTATATCCTCAAATTGTTGTTTAAATACATTATTACAATCAATATAAAATTCTCCATTAGATCTCTCCTCATAAGTCTCTATAACAATTACATCATCTTTTGGTATCTCTTTTCTTACGATAGAAAAACGATTTAAAATATCTTTTGGCACATAAGCTTTGATTTGCTTAATATTCTTAATCTCATCTAATGCAATATTATTTTGCTCTTCTTTTAACATATCCAATAAAATTAAAATATCTTTAGCCTTAAAATTATTAAACTCACTTGCACTTGCAGGGTGATTCATAGCAATAAGCAAAATATCTTTTTTAATCACAGGGAAAAGTATAGATTTTCTTAAATTATGTGGTAAAGTTAAAATTAGTTTGTTTATAATATTAAGAGAATTTAGACGTTTAAAATTATTTTTTTTAGCAAGATTGGAGATAATAGTTTGAATATTTTTCATTTTGTAATTATAGCATATCTACTTTTATTTGTAACAGGTTGTGGTTATAAAGCAGACCCATTCTATAAAGCAAGTTATAATTTGGAGATAAGATGAAATATGATGTAATAATCATAGGTGCTGGTGTAGCAGGACTATATTGTGCAAAACACTTACCACAGAATCTAAAGGTTTTAATATTATGCAAAGAACAGCCTTGGGAATGCAACACATTCTATGCGCAAGGCGGTATAACAATAGCTAATGGAAAAGATGATATAAAACTACATATAAAAGATACAATTAATGCAGGAAGCAATACAAATAATATAAATGCCGTTAGAATATTAAGCGAAAATAGTATTGAGATTCTAAATGAATTACTACAAGATAATTTTAACATCGACAAAGATAAAGATAATAAGATTCTATTGGCTAAGGAAGGGGGGCATAGTATATCAAGGATAATACATAGCAATGGCGATGGAACAGGACGAATGCTACACACACATTTAATAAAAAATCTAAAACATACACTATGGAAAAACGCCAATGTTATTGATTTATTAATAGAAGATGACAAAGTATATGGTGTATGTGTATCTACAAAAAATAAACTAATAAATATATATGCAAATAATGTAATAATTGCTAGTGGTGGTGTTGGTGGGCTATTTAAATATCATACAAATGCCTACACAATTAGCAGTGATATACACGGAATTATACTAGAGCATAATTTATCATTAAATGATATGGAAATGCTTCAATTTCACCCCACAGTTTTTATTAATACAACAAACGCAAGAAAGCAACTAATAAGTGAGGCTGTTAGAGGAGATGGAGGTATTGTAGTAGATAATGATAATAATAGATTCTTATTTGATTATGATAAAAGAGGTGAACTCGCACCAAGAGATATAGTATCAAGGGCTATTTTTGATTATTGTAATAAATATAGCCAAAAAGCCTATATAAACTTAAGTGCATTTAGTAAAAAAGCTTTTCAAAATCGATTTCCAAATATTTACAGGCAATTAACATCATATGGATTAGATATACCAAAAGATAAAATTCCAATCTTTCCTGCATTCCATTACTCTATGGGTGGTATTACTTGTGATTTAGATACTAGAGTATTAGGAATGAAGAATCTATATGCAATAGGAGAATGTGCAAATAATGGACTACACGGAGCAAATAGACTTGCATCAAACTCTCTTTTAGAAGGACTTGTTTTTGGTAAGATTGCTGCTAAAAGCATAGTTTCATCTAATATCTCAACAAATCAAAGACATTTTCCTATAAATAATGAAGTTTTACAAAAAGAGGGGGATTTGAAATTAAAAAATGTATTAAGAGATATTATGTGGAATAAAGTAGGGATAGCAAGAACAAAAAGTGGATTAAATTCTGCACTTAGCGGAGTAGAAGTAATGTTACTTGGCAATATTGGCAGATTATTAAGACTAAGACTACTTGTTGCAAAAAAGATAATAACCTCTGCCCTAAACCAAAAAAATAGTATAGGAGCTCATTATTTAATTAAAGAATAAAATCTTTAATTATTAGCCTTCTTAGCTCATTAACATCTATTTTGGTATTATCAAATTTTATTACGAGCATATTATTATTAATATAGCTCTCAATTACACCAAAAATATTATTAATCTCTTTTATTTCTTTAATATTAGAATCTAATTTGATATATATATTTTCATACAATCTAGGATTTTGTAAAAATAGTAATAATATAAACCAAATTAACATAAAAATAAATATAACTATTGCAATATATATAAAATCAATTTTATTGAATATAAATCCCCCAATAATCCCTCCAAAGAATGAACCAAAATACCCAAATGTAGTAAAAATACCAAGAGATAAGCTCTTATCTTGCATTTTAGGATATTTTGAAGCTAGATTTTGAAGTATTGGCTCATGCATACAAAATGCACAAAAAAATAAAACAACGCCAATAGTATATAAAATAAGCATTTTATCTAAATCACCAAGTCCCATCGATAAATATGCTATTGCAAAAATTACTATGGCTACCAAAAGAACTTCTTTTGGGTGCTTGTATTTCTCTGAAATTATCATACTAGGCAAAATTGCAATAATCCCAAACAATGCAGATATGCTAAAAACTTTCCAAATATCTTTCTCATTCATACCTAAATGATGAACTAAAGTTATAGGAATGATTGTAAAAGCAAAAGTCATAAGAAATTTTTGAATCATAACGCTAATATTTAAAATAGTTAAATTTTTATTTGAAAAAATTACTAAATATCTTTTTTTATCATTTAATACTTCATATTTTAAATGAGGAGCTTTAGGAACTATCGTGTATAATGGAATGATTGCTAAAAGTGACAAAATTGCAGTTAGTAAAAATAATTTATCTACACCAAATATAACCCCAAAGCTAGGACCAATAACCATTGCTAAAATAAAACTAACAAAAATGCTAATCCCCATAAAAGCCATAGCCTTACCGCGATTTTCTTCACTAATTAAATCTGTAATTTTAGCACTAACAACACTTCCGATAGCCCCTGCTCCTTGAATTATTCTTCCTAGTATTATTGTTTCTATATTATTTGCAAATGCACATATAAATGAGCCAATTGCAAAAATTATTAATCCAAAAGCTATTATATTTCTTTTTGAATATCTATCACCAAGTATCCCAAATGGAACTTGAAATATTATTTGGCTAATTGCATAAGAGCTAATAGCAAAACCAATTACCATAGTATTATTAGCACCAAGACTCTTTGCATATAAAGCTAGAGTTGGCATAACAACAAATAACCCAAAGAATCTAAATCCTGCAATCAAGCTAAGAGAACCTACTACCTTAAACATAAAAATACCTTTGAAATTTGATTAATTTAATGAATTATTTTGCAATTAATTTGCATAATTCTACAAAAATTAATATTAAAGAGAATAACTTGAATATCATTTTATTTAGTAACAATAAGCATAAAGCCTCTGAAATAGGTCAAATATTTAGTAATTACAAAATAGAGCTTTATACACAATACCTACCACCTTTTGATGTAGATGAGAGTGGAGAGACATTTAGGCAAAATGCTTTTTTAAAACTAGCAGCATTAAAGAATATGATTGAAAACAATAAACAAACAAAGCAATCAAATATCTTAAATAACAGTATTCTTATGGCAGAAGATAGTGGGATTTGTGTTGAAGAGTTAGACAACAAGCCCGGAATACATTCTGCAAGATTTGCAAATATCAATTCTAAAAATGCAAATGATAAAGAAAATATAAAATTTTTAATTAAAGAGTTAAATGATAGGGGCTTTAAAAACTCTAATGCTTATTTTATCTCTTGTGTGGCTTGTTATACAAAAGGTAGATATTTGCATACCTATGGCTTTTTAAATGGAGTAGTAATAGATAAAGAATATGGAAATAACGGATTTGGATATGACCCTATTTTTATACCAAATGGTTTTGAATGCACTCTAGCCTGCCTAGATAATAATACTAAAAATAAAATATCACATAGATTTAAAGCTCTAGATTTAATGAAAATACTTTTACAATAAATGCCTTTTATCAAACAAACTTTCTATATAAAAGAAAAAATTAAAGCCATATCATTTTTACAACAACATTTTAATATTAATTTAAAAATTGCTCAAAAAATAATCGATAAAGGCAGAATAGAAAACAATGGAAAAATCTTCTTAAATAAAGCTGGTTTTCTAATAGGAGAAGTTAAAATAAGCTATTTTAAGCCAATAAAATTAAATATCAAACCAATTTTTGAGACTAAAAACTTTGCTATTTTTGATAAACCACCCAAGCTTCTAGTCCATCCTAAAGGAAGATTTAAACATATTAGTTTGCTAGATTCTATTAGATTTTATTTAGGAGAAAATGCAAATCCAATAAATAGGCTTGATAGCGAGACTAGTGGGATATTACTTGTATCAAAAGATAAAAAAAGTGAAGTAGAACTAAAAAGAATGTTTGAAAGTAGAAAAGTTAAAAAAACATATCTAGCATATGTTTATGGTAAGATTAAAGATTCTGTGCTAAATTATAATATTTTAGAACAAAATAGAAAAAGTGATTTAGGTATTAAATCTACAATTGATAATAAAGGCAAAATTGCAACAACAATAATAAAGCTAATTAATTATGATTCTTCAAATGATATAAGCCTAATCCAAGCAATACCAATCACAGGAAGAACACATCAAATAAGGCTTCATCTATCACATATTGGTCATAGGATAGTAGGTGAGAGCTTATATGGGGTAGATGATAAATTAGCTAGGAATTTTTTAGATGGTAAAATTGATGATGAATGTAGAAAAAAAATATTTGGAGCAGAGAGATTAATGCTACACTCATATATTTTAGAATTTCAGTACAATGAAAATAGATTTTTTATTACTTCTAAAATGAGTTTTGATAGGCTATAATTGCCAATTTATTTTAAATTTTAGAGGGTATTATGCAAAAAAAAACAAGTTCCATAGATTATGTAAAAATCACTGGAGCAAGAGAGAATAATCTAAAAAATATAAACTTAGATATTCCAAAAAATAAATTAGTAGTTTTTACAGGATTAAGTGGTAGTGGGAAAAGCACCCTAGCATTTGATACTTTGTATGCAGAAGGGCAAAGAAGGTATTTAGAATCTCTCTCAAGTTATGCTAGACAATTTTTAGATAAAGTTGGAAAGCCAGAGGTAGATAAAATAGAGGGTTTAACTCCTGCAATTGCAATAGACCAAAAGACTACTAGTAAAAATCCTCGCTCAACTGTTGGAACTATCACGGAAATTTATGACTACCTAAGATTGCTTTATGCTAGGGTTGGTAAGCAACATTGCCATAAATGTGGCAAAATAATATCACATATGAGTAGCAGTGATATTATTAATCAAGTTTTATCTCTTGAAAATGATACAAAAATAACTATTTTAGCCCCAATTTTTAAAGAAAGAAAAGGAACTTTTAGTGAGGTATTTGAAAATCTTCGTCAAAAGGGATATATAAGGGTTATGATAGATGGTGTTTTAAGTAGGCTTGATGAAAATATTGAACTTAGTAAAAATAAAAAGCATACTATTAAAATAGTCTTAGATAGGGTTAGTATAAATGATGAAAACAAACCAAGAATTGCCTCTGCGATAGAAAAAGGCTTGGGGGAGTCGTATGGCGAAATAGAAATTTTAAATAATGAAACAAAAGAATTAATACATTATAGTGAGCATTTTGCTTGTTTTGATTGTAAAGTTAGCTTTGATATGCTAGAGCCACTTAGTTTTTCATTTAATTCACCAAAGGGTGCTTGTCATAGCTGTAATGGACTTGGAGTAAATTATAGAATTGATATAAAAAAGGTAATAAACTCATCTTTACCACTAAATAAAGGTGGTATAAAAATAATTTTTGGTTTTAATAAGAGTTATTATAGTGAGTTATTTCGCGCATTTGCAAAAAGTGAAAAAATAGATATCAATGATACTTTTGAAAGCCTAAGTGAGCAAAAACAAAAATTGATTTTATATGGAAGTCAAAAAGAATTCAAAATGGAGTGGAAAAATAGCCAAATAAATAGAATCTGGGATGGAATCTTAAAAATTGCATATGATATGTTTAAAGACCAAAAAGATGATTTAAGTAGCTATATGAGTGAAAAAAAATGTGATGTTTGCAATGGATATAGACTAAAACTAGAATCTTTAAGTGTAAAGGTTGCAAATAAAGGCATAGGTGAAATTATAGATATGCCAATTGAAGATGCTTATAAATTATTTAATGATAAAAATAACTTTAGCTATTTAAGCAAAGAACAACAATTTATAGCATCAAGTATATTAAAAGAAATACAGGATAGACTATACTTCTTATATGATGTTGGACTTGGATATTTAAGCCTAGGTAGAGATAGCAGAACAATTAGTGGAGGAGAAAATCAAAGAATTAGGATAGCCTCACAAATTGGCTCTGGATTAACAGGCGTAATGTATGTGCTTGATGAACCTAGTATAGGACTTCATGAGAGAGATACCCTAAGATTAATTAATACATTAAGGAATCTCCAGCAAAAAGGCAATACTCTAATAGTAGTTGAACACGATAAGGAGACTATAAAACAAGCTGATTATATAGTAGATATAGGTCCGGGAGCAGGAAATAATGGGGGAGAAGTAATTTTTAGTGGAGAGGTTGAAAAACTAAAAAAATCAAACACTCTAACTGCTAAATATATTTTTGGCAAAAAAGATATAAAATATTTTTACAGAAGAAAGCAAGAAAAATGGCTTGAAATAAATAATATAAACATCAATAATGTTAAAAATCTAAACATCAAGATTCCATTACTTAATTTTGTATGTATTACAGGTGTAAGTGGCAGCGGTAAAAGCTCTATTGTACTTCAAACTCTATTACCTATTGCACAAGAAATATTAAATCATTCTAAAAAAATCAATAAAGTAGATGGCGTTGAAATAAATGGCTTAAATGAATTAGATAAAGTAATTTATTTAGACCAAAGCCCAATAGGAAGGACTCCTAGAAGTAATCCTGCCACTTACACAGGGGTAATGGACGATATTAGAATGCTATTCTCACAAACTAAAGAGGCAAAAGTTAGAGGATATAATATTGGTAGGTTTAGCTTTAATGTCAAAGGCGGTAGATGTGAAAAATGTCAAGGTGAGGGTGAAGTAAAAATAGAAATGCATTTTTTACCAGACATTAATGTTAAATGTGATGTTTGTAATGGTAAAAAATATAATGACCAAACATTAGAGATTTTATATAATGGTAAAAATATTTCAGATGTGCTTAATTTAAGCGTAAGCGAAGCATTAGAGTTTTTTAGCAAGATTCCAAAAATAACACAAAAACTAAAAACAATAAAAGATATTGGCTTAGGATATATTACATTAGGGCAAAATGCCCTAAGTCTAAGTGGTGGGGAGGCTCAAAGAATAAAAATAGCAAAAGAGCTATGTAAAAAAGACACAGGAAAAACTCTATATATATTAGATGAGCCTACAACAGGGCTTCATTTTGATGATATTGATAAGTTAGTTCAAGTGCTTCATCATCTAACTAGTCTTGGAAATTCTATGATTATTATTGAACATAATTTAGATGTTATAAAAAATGCAGATTATATTATAGATATTGGACCAGAGGGTGGGATAAATGGAGGTAAAATTGTAGCTTATGGAACCCCAGAAGAGCTAATCAAAAAAGATTCTTACACAGCAAAATTCTTAGCTAATGAGCTAAAAAAAATTAATTAGCTTATTACTCCCTTATATCACCATTTCCATAAATTTTATATTTATAACTAACTAAACTATCAATTCCCATTGGACCTCTTGAATGAAGCTTTGAAGTAGAAATACCTATCTCTGCACCAAAGCCAAACTCTCCTCCATCACTAAACCTAGTGCTTGCATTAACATATACACAGGCAGAATCCACTTCATCTAAAAATCTACTCATAACCTCATAATCCTGTGTAATAATAGAATCTGAATGGCTAGAGCCATATTTATTAATATGATAAATTGCGTCATTAAGGCTATCTACAATCTTTAAATTTAGAGTATTATCTCCATACTCATTATAAAAATCACTTTCTTTTGCAAGTTCTAAATTAAATTTTTTTACTAAATTACTAAGTTTTATATCTTTATTTTCTACAAAAGCTAGAATCTTTACATTATTCTCACTTAAAGTTTCAATTAAATCCTCTAAAATCTTACATTCTCTATGAATTAAAATACACTCTATGCTATTGCAAACAGAGGGCTTTTGTATCTTTGCATTTAATGCAATTTTAAGAGCCATATCTTTATTACAATCTTTATGCAGGTATAAGTGGCAAACACCCTTATCGTGCTTTATTACAGGAATGGTGCTATTTTGTGTTACAAATCTTATTAATCCCTCTCCTCCTCTTGGAATAACTAAGTCAATATATTTGTCTTCCTTTAGCAATGCTTCTGTATCCTCTCTACTATCTATAAAAGTAATTGCTGATTTTGGTAAATCAAACTTATCTAATACACAATGTAATGCTTCCAATATAGCTTTATTTGAATGCAATGCTTCTTTTCCGCCTTTAAGTATGCAGACATTTCCACTTTTAAAACACAAAGCAGCACTATCACTTGTAACATTTGCTCTTGCCTCATAAATCATTGCAATAACACCAATAGGAGTGCTAACTTTTTGTATTTTTAACCCCCTGTAATTCTCCCAACCCTCTATTACTCTTCCTATGGGGCTTTTTAATTGAGATATTTCACATATAGCTTTCGATATTAATTTTATTTTAGTATCATCTAATCTTAATCTATCCATCATAGAAGAAGAGAGATTTGCATTGTTAATATCTAGCTCATTTGCATTTAAAATTAACTCTTTTTTATTGTTGATCTCTTCTGCCATAGCTCTTAAAACTTCATTTCTAAAATTATCACTTAATTTTGCAATAATTGCTTTTGCCTCATTTGCTTTATATAGCATTTCTATTAATGTATCTTTGCTCATTATATTTGCCTTGATAAATTTTAGATTAGTATTTTTAGTGTTAAAAGGCTATATTTTAGCCTTTTAAGTAAAATTAGAAGTTAAATCTAGCTTGCATTAACGCATACATTCCACCAGCATTGGTATAACTAACATTTTTATTACTAAGTGCATTTTTATAAGTTAATCCTGCATATCCTACTTGAGGGATAAGAGTAAAGTTTTTACTCACACTATATGGTAATTGCAAAAATGCAGCATAAGAGTGTAAATTATATCTTTTGCTTTGAAATACAGTGGTAGTTAGTTGATAACCAGCACCAATTATTGTTTTAAAATTCTCTGTAATAGAGTAGCCAAATTCAAATAATCCAGCATATCTACTCACATCATTTGCAATAAAATTAGGAACATCATCAGGAATACTTGTTGTCATAGTTAATGTCCCTATTCTTCCACTAAATCCTCCGGGTATTGGTGTTTTCATCTCACCCATTAAATCAGCATTTAAGCCATAAGTTAGCAATGTAGAAATATATGCCGCACCAAAGCTAGGCTTTACCCCTGCAGTTACTAAGAATGCATCTTTTGATTTATTTTGATATGTTTCTCCGTGTGTATAAGTAGCTGCTACTTTAGCCAATAAACTTTCAGACTTATAATCATAAGATAAGCTTACTCTAGGAATAGATTTTCTAACAATAGGAACTTTTAGTTCAGTAGTATTTTGTTTTGTAAGCTCACTCTCACTTACTGCAAATGATAATCCTATAGGTAAAGAATACTGCACTTGGAATCTTCTAGTAGATGTAGTAGTTCCACCAAAGCCATTCATACCGCTATCTCCATCAAATATATCACTTGAGAAATTCATAGTAGTTAATGTCTCAATTTTACCTATTATTAATTTACCAGCACTTCCAAAGTCATATCCACCATATAATTGACGAAATCCCGGAGTGCCACTTGTAGAATTTTGAAAAGTTTTTTCATTTAAAGCTATTAGAGCTCCACCAATAAAACCATTATACTTAAAATTCATACCAACTCTTGAGTTACCCTGTATTCCAAATAATATATCACTACCTGTAATTTCTCTAGAGGAGGTAGAAACTCCATTATTTTTTTCTGCCCGAGAGTTAAATGAATGCCCATATCCAAGCACATTTCTTAAAGTCCCATATACTTCTACTGAATTATTTCCATCTTTATATACTTCTATCGCAGATAAAGAGCTCATCATTGCACTAGCCGCTACCGCACTAATTAAAATCTTTTTCATTGTTCTTATACCTCCTTTAAGCAAATAAAAATTTTAAGAACAAGTCAATTAAAGCATAAAAAATACAATTTATCAATAAAAGATTAAGAGTTTATAAAGAATTTATGAAATATTGTTAATAAATTATTAACAAATTTTTTAAGAAGTTTAAAAATATAAATATCATTTTAAACTTGCAATAAGACAAAATCTCCCACAAAATCTATCTCTCCTATATGAAAAAAAGCTATCATCGCAACAAGTGCATTTTGGGTAAATTTCAAAATTAGTTATTCCATTTAATCTAAATTCATCTTCTATAAAATCAATCATATTTAAATAATATCTATTATTCCTAAATGATAAATATTTATTATATTTTTGCTTATATATTTGTAATAACTCTCCATTAATCTCATAACAACAACTTCTAATACTAGCACCAACAAAAGCAATAATTTCACTTTCTAAAAAATTATTTTTCTGCTTTAAGTATAGGAATGCTTTAGAAATAATATTTTGCTCTAGCCCTGCTCTACCTGCATGAAGTAAAATAAACTTATGCTTTGTATATAATAATATGGGGTTGCAGTCAGCTACAAAAACCATTGCATAAAGATTTGGTTGAGAGCAAAATATAGCATCACCCTCACCTAATAAAATAGGAGAATTTGTATTAAGAGAAATAATTTTATTACTATGTATTTGCTTTAGATAATGAATTTTGTCAGTTTTTAAGAAAGTATTTAAACAAAGGAAATTTTTAGAAAAACTTATATCATTTATATTAAGATTTAATATCCCATTTTTATTATCAAATCTATCTGTAAGGTAAAAATTTATAGGTTTATCTTTAAATAGTATAGAATCTTTACTGCTATAAGCTATCATATCCTAAATTCAATATAACCTTTTGCATAGCTCTTATTCAATCTATTTTCTAGCATAAATACACCAACCCCTCCTAAATATAAGCCCTCTATTATTCTATATCTTGCACCAAGTGAGTATTGGTGTTGATTTATTCTATTTTCTATCAAAGGTTTTGAGTTATTATTAGAATTTCTACCAAGAAACATCATAGAAAAATTTCCTATCCTAAACCCTAAGAATCCATAAATACTCCTAGTATCTGAAAAAAACATATTGGTAGAATTACCACCATTATCAATTCCACCCGGAGACATAATTCCATATCCCTGTGTATTATAAGTATCAAATCGTGAAATATTACCTATATTTGCAAGCTCAAAATATGACCCAAAAATTTGAACATACCCAAGCCCAAAACTAACAGATTTATCATCAATCTTATATCTTAGCATTTCTTCTAACCATAGAATCTGGCTTTTTTTGCTCTCATTTTCTCTAAAATTTCTTTTATTGTTAAGATAAACATAATGCAATATTGCAATATTCCTCCAAGTCTTATTGTTAAACTCAATATCTATACCTAACTTACCGCCTGCTGCCCAAAAATTATTATTCATATAATAATAATATGGAAGCACATCTACACCAAATACACTAAGACCTAATCCACCTGCAATAAGCCACTCATCATTATAAACTTTTTTGAAAACATTAAAGTCGGTAACATACTCTCTATTTACATAGGCTTGCTCATCAAGCCAATCAAGCCAAACTTTTACCCAACCATAATTTGCATTTAACTGAACACCCTGTGCGTAATTTCTAATCCAATCGCGTCTTTCTTGAAACCTACCTATTGTAATATCAAAAAATTCATTATAGTAACTATCGGTAGCTACATATTTTACATTTGCACGATATGTTGTAAAGGCAGAATGTGAAAGATTGGAATCTCTAAGGATATTGCTATGATTATTTCCAGATATAGGTAGCATTCCATATAATCCAATATCAACAAATACTATCTTTTTAAAATCATAAACTAGCCCAACAGAACCGCTAAAAACTCCATAACTATTAAAAACACTATGATTTAAAACATTTGTTTTACCAAAAAATCCAATGTGACCATAAACATTTTCTAGTAATGAAGGGACATCATTATCCTCACTACTAGAAGTGTTATATGAGGTGGAATTAGAGGTTAAATCTAACTTTTTTACAGAATCCTGTGTAGAATCTACGCTATTAATATTACCTACATTAGAATTAGCTAACATAATTTTTTTATATATGCTAACTAGAGGTTTATTGTCATATTCTTCATCATCAACTTTGCTTTGCCTAAATTCTTTTGATTTATCTTCGCTTAAGATTCCCTCATCTATAAATCTCATTAATTCGCTGTCTTTTAGTTTTTCTTCTAATGGTGTGCTAGATTCTATGTGTATATTATTAGCTTCTTCATCTGCATTTAAAACTAGTAATATTACAAAAATAACTAGATACCTCATCACTATTACCTAATCAAGTATAAGAGACTTTTTTTGCTTTACTAAATTATTAATTTCTTTTACTAAAGATAACGCATATAGCTTATTTATTTCCTCTTTAGTTTTTAATTTATCAAGCCAAGTTGCACAAATATCTTTTAGACTAACGCTTTGTGCTTTTTGTATATCAAAATAACTTGCTTGTGTTAAATATGCTGTTGTATAAGTAGCAATAGCAAAATCTGTAAGTTTTGAAATATAAGACCAACCATCATTTTGTTGTTTTACTTTTCCTATATAAATCATACACCCAAGTGCAAGCCTTGATGATACTTCCTCTGGATAAACCCTAATTTTACTAGGTTCTATATCTTTAAAAGTATTTTTCTTAAGCTCTAAGAGCTGACTATTTACAGAATCTCTTTGTATAAAAAAATCAACTATTTCTTTATCGCTAAGTCCAGAAGAACGCACTGCTGCAACATCATATCCATTTAAATTCTTAGATACATAATCTAGTATTTCTTTATCACTATAACCCTTCTTTCTAGCATCTACAAAGTCGAAATTAAGACCAAAAACCGATAAATTTAAAAACAATAAACACAAAAGAAACCTAAGCATTATTTTACCTCAATTAATTATTCAAATTATTTTGTAAATAATTATAGCAATCTTTGTGCCAAAATTATGAATTTATAAAATTTATATAAATTAAAAAATCTTTTTAATACAATTTCTAATTTAATTTCAAGTTTTATAAGGTTATTTCCGTGAAATGGGTAGAAAACACTATACAAAATATTAAAGATACTAAAACTTTAGTATCATTAGAAGATATTAGATTAAGTATTTTTGGCAAAAAAGGTTTAATAACAAATGAGTTTATTAAACTCAAAGAGCTAGATGGTGAGAGTAAAAAAGAGAGAGCAAAACAAATCAATACATCAAAGCAAATGCTAGAATCTGCATTATTAGAAGCTAAAGAAAAATTAACAAATTTAGAATTAGAACAAAAAATGAATAATGAAAAAATTGATACATCATTATTTAAAGGTAATTTATCACAAACTTATGGACACCCAATAAATATCACTTTTGATAAGATTATTGATTATTTTATTGGGGCAAATTTTACAATTTCTTATGGACCTTTAGTAGAAGATGATTTTCATAGTTTTGAAGCATTAAATCTACCTAAGTTTCACCCTGCAAGGGATATGCAAGATACATTTTATTTTAATGATGGAATGTTACTTCGTCCGCATACTTCGCCTGTGCAAATTAGAACAATGGAGAATAAAAATCTACCAATTAAGATAATAAGTCCAGGTGCAGTATTTAGAAGAGATTATGATATAACTCACTCACCAATGTTTCATCAAGTAGAGGGATTGGTTGTAGATAATGGAAATGGAATTAGTTTTGCAAATTTAAAACATATATTAGAAGATTTCTTAAAATATATGTTTGGCGATATAAAAATTAGGTTTCGCTCTAGCTTCTTTCCATTTACAGAGCCTAGTGCAGAAGTTGATATTAGCTGTATTTTTTGTAAAGGCAAAGGATGTAGGGTATGTAAAAATACAGGTTGGTTAGAAGTTCTAGGATGTGGGGTAGTTAATAATAATGTATTTAATGCTGTTGGTCTAAAAGATGTTAGCGGATACGCATTTGGATTAGGAGTAGAAAGATTTGCAATGTTATTATATGAAGTTAATGATTTAAGATCATTTTTTGAAACAGATTTAAGATTATTGGAGCAATTTTAAAATGAAATTTAGTAGAAATTTACTATCAAAACTTATTGATATATCCAAGATTGATGATGATAAGCTTTATAATACATTAAATGATATTGGTCTAGAAGTAGAATCTAAGCTTAACTTAACTATCCCAAAAGGTGTAGTTATAGGAAAAATACTAGAAAAGACAAAGCACCCAAATGCAGATAAATTAAATGTCTGTAAAGTTGATATTGGAAATGAAGTTTTACAAATAGTATGTGGTGCATCGAATGTAGAAAAAAGCCAATTTGTCCCTGTTGCAACTATCGATACAAGATTAGATAAATTAGTAATTAAAAAAAGCATAATTAGAGATATTGAGAGCTGTGGAATGATATGTTCTAGCACAGAGCTTGGATTACCTAAAATAGATGATGGTATTTTTGTATTAGATTCTAGTATTGGTGAGATAGTGCTAGGAAAAGAACTTTGTGAATATGAAATATTTAATGATAGTATTTTTGAAATAAACATAACACCAAATAGAGGTGATTGCTTAAGTTTGATTGGAATTGCTATGGATTTATCCGTAGTTTTTAATCTAAATTTAAAAATATTTAAAGAAAAAGAAAAGAAAAATGAAATAGCTCCTGGAATTGGTAGAATCTTAAATATACAATTTGAAAATAATTTAAATTCATCAGTATGTTACAAAGTAGTAAAACTGCAAGGGCTAATAAATACTGCGAGCCTAAAGCTAAATCTAGCATTTTGTGATATTTTAACTAATGATTTATTGCATAATATTATAAGATTTACTACATATATGACAGGGGTAATAATAAATGCTTATAAGTTTGACACTTACCAAGATATAGATGATAAGATTATTTTGAATATAAAAAGAGATGAAAATGGAATTGAGAGCGTATATTTTAAAGATAATAAACTATCTAGTATAGGTGCTTTTGCAAATTCTAAATATAGTGCGAATGAAAATTCAAGCTTAGTTGTATTCGAAGCAAGCTTTATTCCCTCTAACTATATATCCGAAGCAATATTTAATAATAATCTAAAAACTGATGAATATATCTCATATATTAGCAAAAGAGGCAGTTCTCCATTATTAGAAGATGGTATAGTATTCTTATCTTATGAGATTTCATCAATGTCAAATAGCATTATTTATTCATCTACACAACAATTACTTCAAAAATATCCACAACAAAGAATTTCTTTTAAATTTAATGATATAAATACAATAATTGGCAATACAATCAAGAATGAAGATATAGCTTCTATTTTAAAGAAAATGAACTTCACTATAAATTCTGCAGCAGATGATAGTTTTATTTCTGCTATACCTCCTTTACAAAGGCAGGATATAACTAGTATTCAAGATATTGCTGAAGAAATATTAAGGATTAAGGGGATTAATTCAATAGCTTCTATTCCACAAAATTTTAATCATTCAACTAATATTGATATAAACTATAAAATATATAAGATTAAGAGAAATATTGCACAAAAGGCAATAGCAAATAGATTCTTTGAGTGCATACATTATGTATTCTATCAAAAAGATATTCTTAAATCCTACAATCTACCTGTGTTAGAAGATAAACTAGATATTAAAAATCCAATTACAAATGAATTAAACACTCTTAGGAGTTCTCTAATACCTGCAATGTTAGATTCTGCTGTAAGAAATATAAATTATGGTTATGAAAGAATCGCATTATTTGAAATAGGAAGTATTTATGATGAATTAAGAAATGAATCTCAAAGTTTAGCTTTTGTAGTAAGTGAATATAAAGATATACCACAATACCCTAAAACAAAAGGAGAATTTTGGGATTTTTACTCATTTACATCACAAATAAGTGATATTATAGGTGAGTTTAGCCTAAAAAACACAATAAATGCAAATAATCTCTACCATAAAGGGATATGCTCTTGTATTAATAAAAATGGTGTTGAAATTGGTTTTATCGGTAAATTAAATCCATACATAGCAAATAAGCTAGAAATAAATAGCAATTGTTTTATTTGTGAAATTAAGCTTGAATATTTATTAAAAGTATTACAACCGCCAAAATTTAAAGAATTTTCTAAATATCAAAGTTTAAGCAGAGAATTTAGTATTCTAATTGATAAAAATATTAGTTTTGGTCAGATTAAAGAGGCTATTTTTAGACGAAATTTTAGCTATATTCAATCAATCATTCCTCTTGATATTTATACAAATGATAGGTTTGGCGATAAAATCAGTCTTAGTTTCAAAATAATATTTCAATCTAAAGATTCCACCCTAAAAACAGAAGAAATACAAAATAATGAAATAATAGAATTTTTAAAGCAAGAATTTAAGGCTATACTTAGATGAGAAATACAATATTAAAACCAACAATAACATCACCGATTAATGCAGTAATCGATAATATTGCAAGTGATAAATCAATATCACATAGAAGTATAATTTTTTCTTTCTTAAGTGCAAAAAAAAATAAAGTTAGAAATTTTTTGCTTGGAGAAGATACGCTAAATACATTAAAAATAGCAATGAAATTAGGAATGCAAGTAGAAATAAATAATGGAATAGAATCTAAAATTATAAACAGCATTGATAACATTAACAAAAATAGCAATATTAAAGAAATAACTTTGCTTAGAGATAAAAATATTATTATAGAGCCCAATGACTTATTAGATTGTGGAAATGCTGGGACTGCCATTAGACTTTATATAGGATTACTTGCTACTCAAAAAGGTTATTTTGTGCTAAGTGGAGATAAATATCTTCGCTCTCGCCCTATGAGTAGAATAATTGAACCTTTAAATAACATAGGTGCAAATATAACTGCAAGAAAGAATAATTCTCTAGCCCCTATCACTATAATTGGAAAAAACATAGAATCTTTTAATTACCACAGCAATATATCATCTGCTCAAGTAAAAAGTGCTATGATTTTATCTGCACTATTTGCTAAAAAAGAAAGTTACTTCAGTGAAATATCATTAAGTAGAGACCATAGTGAAAGAATGTTACTTGGAATGGGGGCAAAAATAGAGATAAATGATAATAAACTTATAATTTATCCTATAAAAAACTCTCTTAATCCACTTGATATTGATATTCCAGCAGATCCTTCAAGTGCATTTTATTTTGCCATTCTAGCTTTGATAGTAAAAGATTCTAAGATTACAATAAAAAATATGCTATTAAATAAAACTCGTATAGAAGCCTTTAGAGTGCTAGAAAAAATGGGGGCAAAAATAGAGATAACAAAAATTAGCTCACAGTATGAAGATATAGGCGATATTAGCATATCAAAAAAATCTACTCTAAAGGGTGTAAGTATATCTCAAAATATATCGTGGTTAATTGATGAAATACCTGCTCTTGCTATTATATTTGCATTTGCCAATGGAAAAAGTGAAATTAAAAATGCTAGTGAATTAAGAGTAAAAGAAAGTGATAGAATAAAAGCTACAATTTCGAATTTAATTAAATTTGGTGTAGATTGTAAAGAAAAAGACGATGGCTTTATTATTAATGGTGGATTTAAAATACCAAGCAAAAGGATACAAATTAATAGCTATGGAGACCATAGGATTGCTATGAGTTTTGCAGTAATTGGGGCATTATGTGAGGTTGAAATACTAGATTCCTCTTGTATTGATATATCTTTTCCAAACTTCTTAGATATTATTAAAAATTTTATGTATATGGAAAATATTAATGGAAATTAAAAGAGCAGCTAAATATGGATTTTGTTTTGGGGTAAAGAGGGCTATAAGACTAGCAGAACAAAATAAAAATGCAATTAGCATAGGACCACTAATCCACAATCAAAAAGAAATTGATAGATTAAAATTCAACTTTGGTGTAAATGTGAAAACAGATATTAATAATATTGACAATAATACTAGTGTTATTATACGCACACACGGAATTCAAAAAGATGATTTTAAAAAACTAAAAAACTCAAATATCAATATAGTTGATGCAACCTGCCCTTTTGTAAAAAAACCACAACAAATTTGTGAAGAAATGAGCAAAGAAGGGTATGAAATAATAATATTTGGTGATGAAAATCATCCAGAAGTAAAGGGAGTAGCAAGCTACTGCACAACGCCTTTTCAAGTAATATTAAATAAAAAAGATATTAAAAATATTAATAACAATTCAAAAATAGCTCTAATTTCTCAAACTACAAAAAATATTCATCATTTCTTAGAAGTAGCAAATCACTTAATAACTATTTGTCCTGAAGTAAGAGTTTTTAATACAATTTGTAATGCTACTTTTGAAAATCAAGAAGCAGCTAAAATACTTGCTCAAGAAGTAGATATTTTAATCGTTGTTGGGGGTAAAAATAGCTCAAACACAAAACAACTTTTAAATATATCACTTCAATATTGTAAAGATAGCTATTGTATAGAAGATGAAACAGAACTACAAAAAAAATGGTTTGATGGTAAAAAAGTATGTGGCATAACAGCAGGAGCTTCTACGCCTGATTGGATAATTGATAAGGTAGAATCTAAAATAAGAGAATTCTAAACTTTTATTTTAAAAATTATTATGGTGGAGTGTAGGGGGATTGAACCCCTGACCTCAACGCTGCCAGCGTTGTGCTCTCCCAGCTGAGCTAACACCCCTTTAAATAAAAAAATTATTGCTAATTATGCCTAATAATTTTAATCTTTTATATAGTTTTTAATAATTTTTATATACTTTTATAAATAATATTTAGCTTCTATTACTAAAGCAATTTGGTTTTCTGCCATCATTTAAGTAAATATATTAAGGTTTTTTATAAGCAATATTTTTAAAATGCTTAACATCTTGCTATCTTATAGCTTTCTTTAAAATTATATCAAGGTTGTATATCATTTGTATAAATAATGATTCTGCTTTTTGAATGTTAGTTTTAAAATGCTTATGTAAGTTCATTTATCTTTTACTTACTCAAAAAAAGCATTAGCAACAAGATTTTTCTATATAATAAAAGTAACAATAATTGCTATTTACTAGCTTAAATAATAAATGTTAAATATATAATATCTCTTTATACTTGTATTAATTACTTTATATATCATAGTTTTTAATTATATATAGCAAAAACTATAAATTCTTAGATTTTGATTACAAAAAATTTAATGTAATTTATTTCTTTTTGCTATAAAAAACATAAACACTAACAATTAAAGCAACACTAGCTAAACTAAAAATTACAGCTTGTGTTACATAGGATTTAATCTGCTCTTCTTCTTGTGTAAGATTGCTAGAAATAAATGTATGTATAATATCACCAACATTCATTTGGGCACTAAAAATTGCACCAACATAATATCCTAATATTGTTAATATAATAACCCAAATACCTGCACCAAAGCTAGTATAAAAGCTAAATTTTGCTAAATTCATCTTTGCAAGTCCTGCAGGTAAAGATATATACTGCCTAATCACAGGAATTAGCCTACCAACAAAAGTGCTAACTTCTCCGTGTTTTACAAAAAAATTCTCCATTTTATACATAGTATTCTCATCGAAAAAGAAATATTTTCCAAATTTAAGAACAAAGATTCTTCCAAATTTTAATGCTAAAAAATAATTAAATAAAGCCCCCACTAAAGAGCCTAATATTCCCATTAAAACAGCTATATATACATTCATCTCGCCTTTATATACCAAATACCCAGCAGGAATCATAACTACTTCTGAAGGAAATGGAAAAAAGCTAGATTCTAAAAACATCATAAAAAAAATGCCTATATATCCTAAGCTTCCTACTGTTTGTGTTATAAAACTGATTATATCTGCCATTTAAAAACTTTCAAGTTAAAATATTGTTATAATTGTATCAAAAATTCAAGGGTAAAAATGGCTAGAAAAAAACTAGAACCAAAGAAAAAACCAGATGGTCTTCCATTATGGTTAGGGACTTTTGGCGATTTAATGAGTTTGCTTTTAACATTTTTTATCTTGCTTTTATCTATGGCAACATTTGATAAAGAAAAGGTTAGACAAGCTGTTGGTTCATTACAAGGTGCATTATCAATATTAGAAAATGGTGTAGAAACAGAAATAACAAAACCAAGTGATATTCAAGCCTCACCAATAACTACTGATAGCCCAAAAGTAGATGTTATGAATATATTTGCTTCTCTAATGGCTGAATATTCAGAAATGACTGAGATTTCTAATGGTCCAGGTATTGGCTTAGAAGAATCCGAAGATGGATTTATTATTAGAATCCCTGATGACTTACTATTTAATATTTCTAGTGCGGCTATTTCAAATAATAGTGGTAAATTATTTCTACAACGTCTATCAATGGAAATAGAACATTACAAAGATATTTTAAATTTAAGAATTATAGGAAATACTGATAACTTACAATACAAAGAAGGAAGTCCTATCGATAATTGGGATTTATCAAATAAAAGGGCTTTAAGTGTGGCACAATATCTACTATCATTAGGAGTGCCATCAAATATAATGCAAGTTGGTGGAGATAGTTACTTTAATCCAATAGCTGATAATAATAATTCGGAAGGTAGGGCAAAAAATCGTAGAGTTGATATTAATTTTAGTTTTGTTGGTGATATAAAAGATAGAGAAATAAAAGCAAAAGAAATAATTAATAAAATACAAAATGAGGAAAATAAATGAGGGAACTCTTTGAGGGTGCTGTCAAATTTAAAGAAGAAGATTATTTAAATCATAAAGAATTATATGAGAATCTAAAACAAGAGCAAAATCCTCATACATTATTTATTTCTTGTGTAGATTCAAGGGTTGTACCAAATTTAATTACAAATACACTTCCTGGAGACTTATTTGTTATAAGAAATGTAGGCAATATAGTCCCTCCATACAAAGAAGATTCTAATATTAGAAGTGGATATTTAGCGACTACCTCTGCTATTGAATATGCACTAATTATATTAAATATAAAAAATATTATTATATGTGGTCATAGTAATTGTGGTGCTTGCTCTGCTATTTATGAAAGTAAGCAACAACTCTCCTCTACTCCCTATGTGCAAAAATGGCTTGAGCTACTAAACCCTGTAAAACAACGTGTAGAAGAGTTAAAACCAAATTCTATATCAAAAAGAGTATGGCTAACAGAACAAATTAATATTGAATATCAATTGGAGAACCTAATAACATATCCATTTGTAGAAGAAAAGTTTGATTCTGGTGAGCTTAATATTTATGGATGGTATTATATTATTGAGACAGGGGAGATTTTAAACTATAATATGATAAAAAGAGAATTTAGACCAATACAAAATAAATATCAAAAATAAAAATTAATTAATTTTTTAAGGATTAAGATATGACAAAGTTAATTTTAATGGCAGGACCTTGTGTAGTAGAAGGTTTAGATAAAATAAAAATTATTGCAAAAGACTTAAAAACTATTGCTAATAATCCAAAAATTGATTTCTATTTCAAAGCTAGTTTTGATAAAGCAAATAGAACTAGCTTGGAAAATTTTCGTGGTATTGGGATAAAAGAGGGACTAAAAGTTTTAAATGAAATAAAAAAAGAATTTGGCTATAAAATAATTACTGATATTCATGAGTGTTATCAAGTAGAATTAGCCGCTGAAGTTGCTGATATATTACAAATTCCTGCACTTCTTTGTCGTCAAACTGATTTGATAGTAGAATCTTCTAAAACAGATAAAATAATAAATATAAAAAAGGGGCAATTTATGAACCCTATTGATATGCAATATGCAATATTAAAAGCTATAAAAACCAGAGGTGGCGAGAATGCAGATTATGAAACATCAAAAAGATTAAATGTATGGCTAACAGAGAGGGGGAGTAGCTTTGGATATGGAAATTTAGTTGTTGATATGAGAAGTTTAATTATAATGAGAAAATTTGCTCCTGTAATTTTTGATGCAACGCATAGTGTGCAAATGCCCGGTATGGGTGGAGGAAAAAGCTCTGGGGATAGCTCATTTGCCCCAATACTAGCTAGGGCGGCTGCTGCCGTTGGTGTAGATGGATATTTCATTGAAACCCATAATGACCCTAAAAACGCACTTAGTGATGGAAGCAATATGATAGCTTCAAAGGATATAGATAGTTTATTAGATACATTAATCAAAATTAAGGAGTTAGTATGAAAATAATAGAAGGTGAATTAAAATTAAGTGGAAATGAAAAAATAGCTATCATTGCTTCAAGGTTTAATCACATAATAACTGATAGATTAACTGAAGGAGCAAGAGATAGCTTTATTAGACACGGAGGTAAAGAGGAGAATTTAGCTTTATTCTTAGTTCCCGGTGCATATGAAATTCCTTTTGTTTTAAATAATATTTTAACAAAAGGTAATTTTGATGGAATTTGTTGTATTGGTGCAGTAATTAGAGGAGCAACACCACATTTTGATTATGTAAGTGCTGAAGCTACAAAGGGTATTGCAAATACTACAATAAAACACAATGCTTGTGTTAGCTTTGGACTTCTAACTACTGATAGCATAGAACAAGCTATTGAGAGAGCTGGAAGTAAAGTTGGAAATAAAGGTTTTGAAGCTATGACTTCATTAATTGAATTAATCAATTTATACAAGAAAATTTAATGGCTACTAGAACTCACGCAAGAGAGATGGTAATTGAACTTTTATATGCTTATTCTTTAGGCAATGATAATATTTTTAAATTTGTAGATGAATTAATGAAAAATAGAAAAATAAGAAATGCTCAAGCTGACTTTGCAAAAGGACTATTTAATGGTGTTATAGAAAATCTAAGCACTATTGATAAAGCAATTAAAAGCACACTAAAAAGTTGGGATTTTGATAGATTAGGAATTATTGATAAGTGCATACTTAGACTAGGAGTTTATGAAATTTTATATAGCAACACCGATACCCCTATAATAATAAATGAAGCAATAGAAATTTCTAAGATTCTAGGTGATGATAATACTCCAAAATTTATAAATGGTGTATTAGATGCTGTAAATAAAAATGCTTCTAATAAAGATAAAAATGAGCAAAACTAAGCTAATCATAGCTCTTGATTTAGAGACTAGAGAACAAAATTTATCATTATGTAAGAATCTAGCTAAAAATAATTTAAATGATTTATACCTTAAAGTTGGACTTAGGAGCTTTATTAGAGATGGAGTTACTTTCATAAAAGAATTACAGGATCTTGGATTTAAAGTCTTTTTAGATTTAAAGCTTTATGATATACCAAACACAATGCTAGATTCTATAAAAGAGATTATAAAATTAAATGTATCTATGATTACGATACACGCTAGTAGCGGTAGGAGAGCAATGAGTGATATTGCAAACTATCTAAAAGATAATAGCTCTTCATTAGTATTTGCTGTCAGTGCTTTAACTAGCTTTAGTAAAGAAGAATTTAAAGAAATTTATAATGATGAAATTAATAAGGCGATATTAAATTTTTCTACTATTGCAAGTGAATGTGGTATTAATGGCATTGTATGCTCTCCTCTTGAGAGTGGATTTATAAAAAATAATATCAATAATATCCTAACTCTAACACCAGGAATACGCCCTATTAGCAGTGATTTTAATAATAGAATAATTATGGATGATTTCAAAGACGACCAAAAAAGAATCTCATCAATTAATGCTGCATTGAAACAAAAAAGTGATTTTATTGTCATTGGCAGGCCTATTTATAATAGTAAAGATCCAATTTTAATAACAAAATATATTATCTCTAAATTAAAGGAAGCCAAATGATAATTTTAAGAAGTATTAAAGAGCTAAAACAATGGAGAGAATCTCAAGATAATAACATAGGCTTTACTCCTACAATGGGGGCTTTACATAATGGGCATTTATCATTAATAGAGCAATCAAAAAAACATAACAATAAAAGCATTGTGTCTATATTTGTCAATCCTACACAATTTAGCATTAATGAGGATTTAAATAAATATCCTAGAAATGAAGAAAAAGATATAGAATTATGCAAAAATGCTGGGGTTGATGCTATCTTTATTCCTAGTGTAAATGAAATGTATCCACATAGTGATGAAACAAATTTAATTCCTCCTATAAATTTAGCTAATGTATTTGAAGGCTCAATTAGAAATGGACATTTTAGTGGAGTATTAAGGATTATAATAAAACTCTTTCATCTTATCAAGCCAAATAATGCGTATTTTGGGAAAAAAGACGCACAACAATTATTGATTATTAAAAAAATGGTGAATGATTTATTCCTAGATATTAATATAATTGGTTGTCCTATTATAAGAGATTGCAATAATCTTGCTCTAAGTTCTAGAAATACCTACCTAGATTCCGCTTCTTATAATCTAGCATTAAAAATCCCACAATCTATAAATCTAGTAAAAGAAGCTATAAAAAAAGGTGAAGTAGAATCTAATGTATTAGAAAATATTATAAAAAAAAATCTACTAGATTTTGATGTTGATTATTGCAATGTTGTAAATTATAATTTAGAGCCAATTCAAAAGATACAAAAAGATTCTTCTTTATTATTACTTGCAGTTAGGATTAATAATGTTAGATTACTAGATAATATATGGTTTTAATTTTCAAAAGAGGGGGAGTATTTGAAATTTTTTCTATTAATATTTTTATTCATTGCAAATATATATGCTAATAGTTTTATAGAGGCACTTAAAAATGGAAACAAAGAGGGTGATATAAACTTACTTTTTGACTACACTAGCTCAAAGCCAAACAAAAATAATAAATATCAAACAGGAGGATACCTAGCTACTACATTTGGACTTTATTACAAAAGTGCTTTTTATGAATATTTCAGAATTCACATTGGATTTCGTGGTGCATTGCCTCTATGGGAACAAAAGAAAAATGCTATTTATATAGGGGGAAAAGGGACTACAGCTAGAGATTTTTGGGATAACAATAAAGCTATGATTGCAAGAAGCTATTTAGAATATTTTGATGGTGATACTAGCATAAAAGCAGGAAGGATAGAAAATAGCACTGATATGCTCTTAAATCATTTTGATGGTGTGTGGATTAGCAATAAAAGCTTAGGTTATTTATTAATTGATGCAATATATATGAATCAATATGGAAAAGTGCTGGATAGAGACTTAAGTGGATTTGAAAAAATTAAGAGGTATGATAATTTAGGAAATATAATAGGGAATAGCAAATATGGTGGTGCTTATTATATAGGGCTTACTTTTGAAGTATTTAAATGGCTTAAACTTAAAGCCTATGGACTAACTTCTCCAAAAATTTATAGCTTTGTTGCAGCAAAAATACTAATTGATTTAGATTACTTTAATGCTTCAGCTGGTTTTATTAATGGATTTGAACATCAATATAGCAAGTTTAATAACAATAGTTACTTAGCCCATGCAGATATTGGTCTAAATTTTGATTCACAATATGGTAGATTCTATGGAAATATAGGCTATATAAATACCTCCAAAAATTCTGGTATAGGAAGTTTGCAAATTAGTGGAAATAGCTTTAATCCTTTTTTCTATTGGAGTGGTGATGCCCTAAATTATAACAGAGCACTAAATTTAGTATGGGGGAAAATTGGCTATAGTGCAAGCTTCTTAGATATATATTTGGTATATGGATATAATAATTTTAAGATTTTAAGAAATGATAATAAAAGATTTTCTCAAGGTGAAGTAAATCTTTATTTTGATTGGAGTATCACACCAATAACAAACATAATTATACATGTCTTAAATACACATAAAGGGAAAGAAGCTATACCAAATATAACTCAAGCGAGTATTATGTTTAAAATCAATTTATAAGGAGAGTTTATGAGACTTTGCGATAGATTTAAAAAAGATGGCGATTTTTTATTTAGAAATAGAAGCTATTTACCATTAATATTAATTCCTATCTTTATGTTTGTTATTTTTAGCTTTGGCTCACCTCTATATAAAATAGAAATAGTTAGTTATGTAAATGTATCTATAAAAGACATAATTAATAATTCAAATATTGGATATTACAATAATGCCTTAATTATCTTTGCTATCTTTGTTGGGCTTTTGGGACAAAGCATTAGAATATTAGTTGCTGGATTTGTCCCTAAAGATACTTCTGGACGCAATACAAAAGAACAAAAAGCATCTGTCTTAAATACAAAAGGCTTATATTCTACTTGCAGAAATCCACTATATTTAGGAAATTTTTTAATGATGCTTAGCCCTGTAATTTTGGTTGGGAATTGGATTTTTGTATTATTTTTTATAGTGATATTTTGGCTTTATTATGAGAGAATAATTTATGCAGAAGAAGCTTTTTTAAGCGAAAAATTTAAAGATGAATATATAATTTGGGCAAACAATACTCCTTGTTTTATTCCATCATTTAAAAACTATTCACATTCAAATTCAACATTCTCATTTAAATCAATGCTAAAAAGGGAATATCACTCACTCTTTGGTCTTGCTAGCTCACTTATCTTAGTAAATTATATAATTATTATAATAATGTTTGATTTTAAAATGTTACAACCTAGTTATATACTATGTGGCTTTTTTATAGTATGTTTAATCATTTATATAATATGTTTATTTTTAAGCAAAAAAACAAATATATTATTTGTAGAAAATAGATAAAATATTAAAAACAATTTAAAAACTTAAAAAATATTAAATCTAGCAATAAGGAGGTAACAAAAGAAAACAAAAGTAAAAATTTTAAAGTGGTTTTAAAACAATCAATTATTAGGAGGAAATTATGTTCTATGTCAAACTATTGGCACCCATTGTATTTGCGTTAGCATTGTATATTATTCCAACTCCAGAAGGCTTAAGCAATAATACTTGGCTTTATTTAAGTATTTTTATTGGGCTTATAATAGGGCTTATTTTAGAACCTATACCACCTGCGTTAATCGGAGTTATTGCTATTACCATAGCAGTTATTTTTAAAGTAGGACCTACGGGATCTGGAAATATTGAGACTATAATTAAAGATGCAGAAGCTATTAAGTGGGGACTAGCCGGCTTTTCAGATTCTGTTGTGTGGCTGATTTTTGCAGCTTTTACAATAGGGCTTGGTTTTTCAAAAACAGGATTAGGAGAAAGAATTGCCCTTTATCTTGTATCTAAACTTGGAAAATCTACACTTGGCTTAGGGTATGCTATTGCAATTGTAGATTTAATATTAGCTCCATTTATACCTAGCAACGCTGCTAGAAGTGGTGGAACTGTATATCCTGTTGTAACAAGTGTTGCACCAATGTTTGAAAGCTATGCAGATAAAAATCCTAGAAAAATTGGTGCTTATTTGATTTGGATAGGATTAGCTAGTGCTTGTGTTTCAAGCTCAATTTTTCTAACAGGACAAGCCCCAAACCCTCTTGCATTATCCCTTATTAATAAGGGAGGGGTTCAAGTAGTAGATTGGCTTAGCTGGTTTTTGGCGTTTTTACCAGTAGGAATTATACTTTTTATAATAACTCCATTACTTGGATACTTTATCTATCCACCAGAAATTCGTGGTTCAAAAGAAATAGCTATTTGGGCAAAGGAAAAATACAAAGCATTAGGGGCAATGCCAAAAAGCCAGATTTTTATGGTTATTATTGCATTAATCGGTCTAATACTTTGGATAGGAGCAAGTTTTTTTAAAATTAATGCTACAACAACAGCCTTAATTATGATAGTTTTAATGATAGCTTGTAAAGTTATTACTTGGCAGGATTTTTTAGGAAATAAAGCTGCTTGGAATACTCTTGTTTGGTTTGCAACTCTAGTTACTATGGCAGGAGGGTTAAAAAATGTAGGTTTCTTAGATTTTTTAGCTAATTCGCTAGGATCAAAGCTTTCTGGATACACTCCTTTTATAGCAATGATTTTACTGCTTTTGCTTTTCTCTTGGTTAAGATACTTTTTTGCTTCGGGTACAGCTTATGTAACTGCTATTATAGCTATCTTTGTAAGTCTTGCTAGTTCAATTAAAGGAGCAAATCCTGCCGAAATTATGTTAATTCTTGCTTTACCTATGGGATTTATGGGGGTTATTACTCCTTATGGAACAGGCTGTTCACCTTTATGGTTTGGTAGTAATTATATTAAAGGTCCTCAATTTTTCTTATTAGGTGGAATTTTTGCTTTTATATATATGGTAATATATATGTTAGTTGGAATCCCTTGGATTAAATTCATTTTCCCTTATCTCTCATTTCATTAATTTATATTTTCAAGCTTTTAAGCTTGAAAATATACCTCTTATTATCTTTCATAACAAGTATTATAAAACAAGATAAATATAATATTTTAAACCTTAGAATTATAAAAGATAAGTTTTAGTAGAATCTAAACTTAATATGTGCAAGGAGAGCTAATGGCAAAAAGTATAGAATTTATGCAAAATGTAAAAAGTGTTAGAGATATTGATATTAAAGACAAAAGGATATTAATTAGGGTAGATTTTAATGTGCCTATGGATTCTGATTTTAATATTTCTGATGATAAGAGGATAAGAGAAGCCATTCCTACAATTAACTATTGTATTGATAATGGAGCAAAACATATTATTTTAGTTAGTCATTTAGGGCGTCCAAAAGGAAAAGATTCTAAATATTCACTAAAACATATTGTAAAAAGACTAGAAAGATTACTTGATAAATCTGTTGTTTTTACTGAAAGAGTTGATAGTGTTCCTAGCATTATTGCCACTATGGAGACTAAATCTGTAATTCTTTTAGAAAATATTCGATATTATGAAGGAGAAGAAAAAAATGATGAATTCTTATCTAAACAACTTGCTGGGATATGTGATATATTTATAAATGATGCTTTTGGAACAAGTCATAGAAAACACTCATCAACTTATGGAATAGCAAAATTTGCAAAACAAAAAGTTGCTGGGCTTTTATTGAAAAAAGAAATAGATTCTTTTTCAAAAGCTCTAACCAGCCCTATAAAACCCGTTCTTTTAATAGTGGGTGGCTCTAAGGTTTCTTCGAAACTAGCTCTATTAGACAATATATTAGATGTAGTTGATAAAATAATTATTGGCGGTGCTATGAGTAATACTTTCTTAAAAGCCATAGGTTATGATATGCAAAAATCAATAACAGAAGATGATTTACTTGAAGAAGCTAGGAGAATCCTACGCCATGCTAAGGAAAAGGGAGTAAAAATTTATCTCCCTGTAGATGTTGTATCCACTGATGATATTAAAGAGCATAAAAACATTAAAATAACTCCTTCACAAGATATACATGAAGGATATATGGCTGTGGATTCTGGGCCTGCTAGTATTAAACTTTTTGGAGAGGTAATTCGCGATAGTCAAACTATTATTTGGAATGGACCTATTGGAATCTATGAAATAGGGCAATTCTCGCGCGGAACATATAACTTAGCACATTATATTGCTGATACATACGCATTTAGCTTAATTGGTGGAGGAGATACGGCAGATGCAGTAGAAAAAGCTGGAGAAATTGATAATATGAGCTTTATCTCAACAGGTGGTGGAGCATCTTTAGAATTATTGGAGGGGAAAATTTTACCCGCATTTGAAGTTTTAGATAAAAAGTAGGTAATAATAAAATGGTGAGTATATTTGCAAAACAAAATTCATTAGTAATAAAGCAAACTTACAATGAAGGTGAAGATATAGCCTCTAAGTCTATACTTTGGCTTGATTTATTAAACCCAACAATAGATGAAATAGCTCATATATCAAAAATATATGATATAGAAATTCCAAACAAAGAAGAAAGAGAAGAGATCGAAAGTAGTGCAAGATATTGGGAAGATAAAGATAGCATAACAATAAATACTAGATTTTTAATAAAACTAGGAGAAGAAAGCCTAAAAGATGAAACTATCACATTTTTGCTTTGTAAAAATATGCTTTTTACCATTAGATATAGTGAATTTAAGATATTTGATGAAATTCAGCAAAGAGTGCTTGCAAGCCCTAGATACTTTGAAGATGGATTTGATTTAATTAGCAAAATATTTGAAGTTAGAGTTGAGAAAGATGCAGATATAATTGAAAATTTTACTAGAGACATTAGAGAACTCAGAAAAGGGGTGTTTGAAAATATCTATGATTATAATGAGGTTTTAGGTTATCTTTCAAATTTACAGGATGTAAATACAAGGCTTAGAGATTCTTTATTTGATAAAAGAAGAGCTTTAACTGCTTTATTAAGTAGCAATAAGCTTGACTTTGATGTTAAAAGCAGTATTACTACCATTGTAAAAGACTTGAATTCTCTTATTGACTTTTGTGTAGCAAATATGAATGCTCTAGATAATATACACGCATTATTTGCATCACAAATTAATATTGAACAAAATAAAATTATAAAAATTTTTACCGTTGTAACAGTAGCTATGATGCCGCCAACACTTATTGGGACAATTTATGGTATGAATTTTACACATATGCCTGAATTAGATTTTACATATAGCTATCCTATTGTGCTACTTGTAATGATAATCTCAACAATTATCCCAATTGTATATTTTAAGAAAAAGGGTTGGTTGTAAGTGGAACTTTTTAATTTCAGTTGGTTAGCGGAACCAAACGCTTGGATTGCTCTAATTACACTAACCTTATTAGAAATTATATTAGGCATTGATAATATAATATTTATTGCCATTTTAGTAACCAATCTTCCACAATCTCAAAGGGATAAGGCTAGAATCATAGGGCTTACTTTAGCTATGTTTAGCAGAATCCTACTTTTAATATCAATTTTTTGGATTATGAGATTAGTAGAACCTTTATTTAGTATTTTTGGGGAAGAAATTTCAGGAAAAGATTTAATACTTATTGGGGGAGGATTATTTCTTATTTGGAAAAGTGTAAAAGAAATTCATTCTCAAATGCAAAATAAAGAGGAGGTAATGCTTAATAAAAATAAAAATGCTAATTTTTTTGGAATCTTAATTCAAATCTCAATTTTAGATATTGTATTTTCACTAGATTCGGTTATAACTGCAGTTGGTATGGCAGAACACTTGATGGTAATGATATTAGCCGTTATAATAGCTATATTAATTATGCTGTTTGCATCAAAATATATTGCAAAATTTGTAGATGAGAATCCTACAATAAAAATTCTTGCATTAGCATTTTTAATACTTGTTGGTGTTACACTTATTGCAGAAGGAGTTAATTTTCATATATCAAAGGCTTATATTTATTTTGCTATGACATTTTCTCTTATAGTAGAGAGCATTAATATATATATTAGTAAAAAAAATAAATAGATTAAAGATTTACCCTTGCATCACTTAATGTTATGGCAAACAACGCCCTTACATTATGATTCAAAAGACACTCTCTAGCTTCTATTATACTACAACCTGTAGTAATTACATCATCTATAAGAATTACATCTATATTATTTCTCCAATTATAAATAAAACCTTTTTTATTGTCTTTTCTATATTGCAAATTTTTACCAGCATAATGAATATTATTAGTTGCTTTTAAGACACCAAAAAGTGGTTTAAAAATCTCAGAGAATTCTCTTACAATAACCCCAGAGTGAGAATAAAATGAATCTACCCTATCATCAATGCCTATAGAATAAATTTTACTAAAATCTCCATTTATATTATCTCTAAAATACTTCACTGCTTTGTTTGATAAAAATTTATATATCTTATTTCCAATAAGGTAGTATTTAGTTTTTAGTAGAAATTCTATATTTTGATATTCATAAAAGCTATATATGATAAATCCATCATTTAAGATTCTTTTTTGAGGAGATAATTTAAGTCCCAAACTACATCCTTTACAAAATAATTTTAAGCTAAATTTTTCACAAATCAAACATTTCATAATTAAAGCTTAGAATTTATTTTTTGGCAAATTAAGTTTAAAATCTCAATTCTATCCAAATCGCAAGACAAACATAAAAAATCAATACCTAGTTTTTTTACAGTCTCTATTAGCCTATCTTGTATATTCAATAAATAGGTAATGCCATTTTGTTCAATATTATCATTTTCTTTTTTACTTAAACGAGATTGCAAGATTTTTTCATTCGTCTTTAATATTATTGCTAAATTAGGCAATGGAGAAAGTTCTAAATTTATCTTAACTAATAGATCAAAATTGAGTGATGAATAGGCAATTCCACTGATAAGACTTCTATCGCTAATTATTAATTTATTTAAATTAGGATAAAGAATATCTTGTGCGTGCTTTGCCCTATCTGCAAGAAATAGCATAGTTTGAGTTTTATTACAAAGCCCTCCATATAAAGCTAATTCTCTAATATTTTTACCAAAGACACTATCACTTGGCTCTTTTGTAAAGATAGATTGTTTATAAACACCCTTTAATAACTCAATTTGTGTGCTTTTACCTGTAGTATCTACTCCCTCTAAAACTACATACATTATTATTTCTCTTTATCTTCTAAGAATGAAACCACCCCATTAGGAACTAAATGTGAAATTCTTCCATTATGCTTTAATATACTTCTAACTACACTTGAACTAATAAAAGTATTTTTAAGTGATGGCATTAAATATATAGTTTCTATATTTTGATTTAAAGAAGAGTTAGCATAGCCCATTTGAAATTCATATTCAAAATCACTCACAGCCCTAAGACCTCGTATAAATATCATAGAATCTTTCTCTAGTGCAAAATCAACTAATAAGTTAGAAAAAGGCTCTACTTGTATGTTTTTATAATCTTCTATACTTAATTTTATCATCTCTACTCTATCTTGTAGGCTAAACATAGGATTTTTATCACTTGAGTAAGCCACTGCAATAATTAAAGTATCAAAAATTTTTAACGACCTCTTAATTATATCTAAATGCCCGTTTGTAATAGGATCAAACGTCCCTGGATATATTGCTTTCATAATCCCCTCCAACGCTTATATAAATCATTATCTATCTTCAAGCTATCTAGCCATTTACCAAATAAAAAATTCTCCATTTCCTCTAAGCTTGAAACATTAGAATAATATCCTAAAATTGGTGGAGATATAATCACTCCTAGTTTTGATAATGCAAGCATATTATTTAAAGCTATGCTACTAAAAGGCATTTCTCTAGGTGCTAAGAGAAGCAACTTGCTTTCTTTTAAACAAACAGCAGCACATCTTAAAATCAATGTATCACTAATTCCACAAGAAATTTTTGCTAGAGTATTCATACTACAAGGAATAATAGCCATAGAATCCACACCAAAAGACCCAGATGAAATTGAAGAATCAAGCCTATTATTATCACAAAAAATAATTCTAGATTCCATAGAATCTAAATTATTTCCTTTAATTTTTAGTATAGATTTTAGAGATTCTGTATTTAGCTCTATATTCATTTCTTTTTGCAAAACCACCTTTGCACCATTACTGACCACTATAAAAACTTCAGTATTTATAGCATATTTTAATAATTTTTCTATAAATTTTAATCCAAGACTTACTCCACTTGCACCAGATATTGCAATTACTAATTTATTTATTTTCATTAGGATTTCTTACTGATTGATTTTAGCATTCTTAGGACCTAATATTATAATATTTATATTCTTTCCACTTTGAGTATTTTGAGCTTTTATGCTCTGCCCCATTGAGCCATCTTCTAGGGCTTTTGCATTAAATAAAATATTAATATTTCCTATATTATAAGTAACCTCTACAATATCACCTTTTGAGACTATAATTTTAGGAGTAATTTTTGAGCTAATTATACTACTTCCAGAGCTAATAAAGCTTTTTGCAGAATATTTATCTAATATATCCTTACTTACAGGTAAAATCATATTTCTAGTAATTGGAATTTGTGAAATAGTAGTATTATTAGAATTTATTACCTCGCCACTCTTAATGCTATTTGTTGCTGTTAGAGAATCAATAATTGCATTAATGCTAAAATTAAAAAAAACTTTTTTTTTCTTTTCATTATGATATAAATATACTTCAAAATTACCGCTATCTTTTCTTAAATCCCTATCATCAAAAATAACTTTATCAATGCTATATTTATCTAAATTATTATCCATTACAGGGCTTACTTCAAGATAATTTATTTGAATATTATAATTTTTATAATATTTTAAAAATTTATTTTCTACTAATTTTTTAACTTCAGTGGTAATAGAATTTAGAGATGTGGCATCCTCCCCAAATGTAAAAACAAATAAAAATAACAAAATAATTTTTTTCATAATATTAAGCCTTTATCACAAAAGATGATAGAATATCCCTAACTACGCCACCAAAGTTTATTCTAAGCTTACTATCTCTACCACTATCACTAACGCTAATAACCCTACCTGCACCAAAAACTTTATGAATAACAAGATCATTATTCTTAAACCCTTTTGTTTTATCTAAATTTATACTTCTGCCTATTAACCCACACTCGCTCAAGAACTTTGAGGGTTGAAGTTGTGTCCTTTTGCCTTTATAATATCTTGATTTTACATAAGATAATACAAGCTCATTTTTTGCCCTAGTAAATGCAACATATCCAAGTCTTCTTTCTTCTTCGATATCTGTATTATCACTTATTATTGGACAGAATCCATCTTCTAATCCAATTACAAATAAATAATCAAACTCTAACCCCTTACTAGAATGAATACTCATGCAAGAAATTAAATTATTAATATCATTTTCATCATCGCTATTAAGTGAAATATCATTTAAAAAATCCTCCAAACTAGCTGTTGGATTTTGGATTATATAATCCCTAAAAAAGCCATAAAATTCATCAATATTTGCTTCTCTATCAATCTCATCTTGTATATTTTCAAAAGTATCTAAAATATTAATACTATCTTTAAATAAATCCAAAAACCCAATTGTAGAATCTTCTAAAGTTTCTCTTAATTCATTTATCATATCAAAAATACTAGTTATGATAGATATATGCTTTGCTTGTAGTGGAATCTCATTTTTGTATTCATTTATAGCTTTATAAATTGAGATTTGTTTTTCTTGTATAAATTGTTCTAATTTATCTTGTGTAACTTTTCCTATGCCTCTTTTTGGGCGATTTACAATCCTTAAGAAAGAAAAATCATCATTTGGATTTACTACAAGTCTAAAATAACTTAAAATATCTTTAATCTCTGCCCTCTCATAAAATCTCATAGCACCAATTAATCTATATGGTATATTTGCCTTATTTAACCCATCTTCAATACTTCTACTTAGAGCATTTAATCTAAATAGAATAGCTATTTTACTAGCACTAACTCCATTATCTAATAATTTTCTAATTCTATTTGCTATATTAATAGCCTCAATTCTTTCATCTAAAAATTCTAATAATTCTACATCTTTACCATTACCTTTTATACTTTTAAGTTCTTTACCTAATCGTCTTATATTAAAATTAATAAGCTTATTTGCTACATCTAAAATCTGGCTTGTTGAGCGATAATTTTTCTCTAATTTAATAATTTTAGAATCTACAAAATTATCCTCAAAATCTAAAATATTATTAATATTAGCACCTCTCCAGCCATAAATACTTTGGTCATCATCACCAACTACACAAATATTGCTATGTTCTAGTGTCAATTTTTTAAGAATCTTATATTGAAGCTCATTTGTATCTTGATATTCATCAACCATAATATAACTATATTTAGCACTAACCTCTTTACAAAGACTTAAATTCTTATCTAAAATCTCATAACTAAGAAGAAGTAGGTCATCAAAATCAACCATATTTTTTTCTAATAAATACTTATTATAAGAAGCATATATCTTTGCTATATTTTTATAAATATTATCCTGTGCTTTAATATATGCTTCATCTGGTGTGATTAGCCAATTTTTCATTCTTGAAATCTCGCTTGATAGCATACTTATAGGAATATTTTTATTAAATAATTTTAAAATTCTTTTCTTATCATCATTATCAAGTAAGATAAAATTTGTGCTTCTATTTAAATAACTCATATTAAATTTTAAAAATAAAAGTCCAAATTTATGAAAAGTGCATAAAAGAGGAAGTAATGAGCTATTATTTTTAATTAAGCTTAATGCTCGATAACGCATTTCTGATGCAGCCTTATTAGTAAATGTTAATGTTAATGTAGAGCTAGGAGGAATCCCAATTTCATCAATTAAATATGCTAATCTTGTAGTTAATGTCTTTGTCTTACCACTTCCTGCACCTGCTAAAATTAATAATGCACCATCCAAGTGTAATACGGCTTCTCTTTGCTCATCATTTAATCCCTTTAATATATCACTCATCTTTTCTTAATTACTCACTCTTCTAAAATCTTACTAGTATCAATCTCAAAATCAAAAAAATCAGATTTAAATCCTTCTTTGTGGATTTGATGAAATTGTAGTGAAGCTAGGTTTAGATTTCCAATAGTTTGATGAAGCAATCCTAGTGCATATCTTGCTTCTAAATTTGTATTAGAGTTCATTCTTGAGAGCTGAATAAGTGCTACTGCATTATCATAATGATTAGAGCCAATGGCAGACACCGCAGCTAAAAAATAATTCTCTGAAGTAGTTAGCTTATAATCATCAATCAAACTATTATAATAAACAAATGCTCTCTCAAAATCATTTAAATAAATACTATTTAATGCTAAAGCCTGTAAAATTCCACTTACATCACCTTGTGAATTTAACAATTTATTAGTCAAAATTTCATCTACATAACTATTTGCACCAACTAAAAATGCCATATAGACATAAATCTGCCTAGCTAAAGATGGACCTGTATAAACTAAATCTAGTTTTTTTAAATCATTTTTAAAAAAATCAAACAAGTTTAATGAAAATGATTTTATATCTTCATTATAATGATTTGCTATTTTACTTAAAATCATTGCTACCATATCATAATTTGATGCTTTATTTAAGCCATTAAAGGCATTAACAATGGTAGATTTATCTCTAGTCCCCACAGAATAAAGTGCATTTAAAGCACTCATCATAGGATTTGTAATTACATTTTGCTTATCATTTTGACTAAACCAAAGCATATCATCTAATATATTTCCATTTACAAAATTAAGCAATGAGCGATAGAACTCCTTTTGAGTATCAGAAGAAAAATTAATATACTCAAAACTACTTGTAATATCATTTAGGATTCTACCCCTATCTATATTTGTTAAATCTGAACACATTAAAGCGAATATGCCACTTAAAATATCATTTTCATCTAAATGATATGCTTTTAAAAAGTGCTTCCTTGCATTATCAAAATCATTAAGCTGTGCATATATTAAGCCTAGATTATATTGCAAAACCTGGTGATTAGGATATGAAAGAGATGCTTGTTTCATTATCCTTAATGCTCCATTAATATCATAATTTAATATTTCTTTTAATCCTTGTGTAATATTTGAGTTAATACGAGATAGCATAACACTACTAAGCAAAGTATTATTTGCTTCTTCTATATTATTCATTTTAAGTTTTAAGCCACCATCTCTAATGGAGGAGATAGTCTCTTCAACATCAAACACCCTAAAAGGTGCAAAATAAAATAAAATTTTATAGCTAAACATTAGATTTTGTGTAGTCGAGCGATTCCAAAAATTCTTTTGTATTATATTAACATCAAATAAAGAATCTTGTAATTTTATTTTTATTGGATAGATTTTATTTAAATCTTTCATATCATATTTTTGCATTAAACTATCATAAATATTTGCACTTTGAATAAAATTTGAACGTTTCAATTCTATTAATGCAAGCGCCATTTGAGCTTGAGGATTATCAAGGGTTGTATTTCTTAAATAATTATCTATTCTATCGTATGCTAAGTCATATTCACCCATTCTAGCTTGTAATAAGCCAATAGTAAAGCTATTATTAACATCCTGCACATCAAGAAGAGTTTTTAGGGCATTATAATCATCATTAAAGTTTAGATAGATTTTTGAGAGAAGATTTGCATTTTCTTTTTCATAATAATTTGAAGTGGTATTTTTTAACGATGAGAGCATATTAAAGTAATTCATAGAATAATAATTTACCAATGAATAAAGATAAGAATAAAGTGGGCTATTATACCAATCTATCATAGTTCCACTAGCTAAATTTATATAATAATCATACATTTTAATATCATTTAGCTTATATGCGGCAACTGCCGCGTTAATGGCTGCTGCTGCTACATTTTCACCTGAATTTATAGTATCATTAAATGCAATAATAGAATCTTTGTAATAATTAGTATTTAACTTAGCAACACCCAAATTAAAATTAGCAATACTGCTAGAAAAAATTGAAATATTAGTATAGATATCTAATGCTCCTAATATTTGACCACTATTATAAAGTATTGCTGCTTTTGTGATTAAATCTTGTAATTCCTGCTTTTGTATAGGCTTAATCTTTGTAACATTTGTAATATTAGATTGTGAAGTTATAGTTACTTCTTTTGGCTTATAAATTTCTTCTAATGATTCATCTTTATTTGTTAATAAAAAGATAATCCATGCTATAAATAAGATTCCAATAACTGCTAATGCAAAATATAGTATTTTTTTATTCCTAAGCTTTTCTTTTAAGATTGGTAATTTAGAAAAAAATATATGAAATATTTTTCTTGCTTTACTAAAGGCACCTCCAAATATAGAGCTAAATTTAGGTTTAACCTTATTTAAAAAAGCAGGAATTTTTACAAAAATTCCTTTAAATTTATTTTTCTTTGGAATATTGCTATTAGCTTCATCTAAATTAATTACATCTTTGTCTGCCATATTACACCAAATATTTTCTCAATATCTCTGGTATCTCAATATCCCCATTACTAAGCTGATAATTTTCCATTATTGCTACAAGTGTTCTTCCTACTGCAAGAGATGAGCCATTTAATGTATGGGCTAGAATATTTTTCTTATTATTCTTATAGCGGATTTTACCCCTCCTTGCTTGAAAATCCTTTATATTTGAAATAGAGCTAATCTCTCTATAACAATTCTGACCAGGAAGCCAAACTTCAATATCAATAGTATTGCTTGCACTAAATCCTAAATCTCCACTGCATAATTGCACAAGCCTATGGGGTAAATTTAGTTTTTTTAAAATTCCACTTGCAACTTCTATCATTAAATCCTGCATACTATCACTAGAATCTTGAGTAGTAATAGCCACTAATTCTACTTTATCAAATTGATGTTGTCGAATGATGCCTCTTGTATCTTTGCCTGCACTTCCTGCTTCTTTTCTAAAGCAAGGCGTATAAGCACATAATTTAATTGGTAAATCTTCTAAAGGAATAATAGTATCTCTATACATATTTGTCAGTGAAATCTCTGCAGTTGATATTAAATAAAGCTCGTGCCCCTTTTCCTTATAACCTTTTTCTTGGGTTTTATATTCTGTGCTAGTATCAATAAAGCTTGATATTTTAAACATATCCTCTTCAAACTTTGGTAGTTGAGCGGTGCATAGCAAAGAATCTTTATTTGCAATTACAGGGGTATTAATCTCTTCAAACCCATAACTAGAATTATGATCTAACATAAAATTTATCAATGCACGATTTAATTTTGCACCACCACCACGAAGAATACTAAAACGACTTTTTGCAAGCCTTACACCACAGTCAAAATCAATCCACTTATTCCCCTCTGCTAATTCCCAATGCTCTTTAGGCTCAAAATCAAATTTTTTTGGAGTAAGAATTGTATCTATTACTACATTATCATTCTCACTATCTCCTTTGGGTGTTTTAGAATCTGGAAGGTTTGGAATAGCTAATAAAAGCTCATTCATTTCATTGCTAACTTCATTAAGCTCACTCTCCATTGATGTAATATTATTTTTTAACTCTAACAATTCATATTGTAATTCTTTAATATCTTTATTTTGCTTTTTATGCTCAAAAAAAAGCTTTGATTTTACATTTTGATTTGAACGCAAATTTTCTAGCTCTTTTATTAAATCTTTATATTTAGTAATTAAATTATATGCTAAAGATAGTTTTTGAGATTCTACCTTTTTACTTAAAAGAAGAGTTTTTACATTATCAAAATCAGAAAGTAAAATTTTCAAATCTATCATCTTTTCTCCTGCTTTTTTTGTAATAAAAATAAATTAAATTATTTATATATTATATCAATCTTACATTTAAAAAATGCGATACAATACATTTTTATTAATTCTTATCTCTAGAAATTAAGGGTTTATATGCTTGATTTTTCATTTGGCGAAATATTAGTTATTGCTATTATAGCAGTTATTTTTCTAGGTCCAGATAAACTTCCACAAGCTTTTGTAAAAATAGCAAAATTCTTAAAAGCAATTAAAAAAACCATAAATGATGCAAAAGACACCCTAGATAGAGAAATACACTTAAGCGAAATAAAAGAAAATGCCTTAGAATACAAAAAAAATTTTGAAGAAAATGCAATAAATTTAAAAAATAATATACTAAAAGATACAAATATCAAAGAAATAGAAGAAGAATTAAATCAAAATTTACAAGAAATAAAAGAAGAGGTAAATACAATAAAAACTACTAATGCACTAAATGAACCTCTAGATTCCAATATATCAAATAACATAGAATCAAAATCAATCTCATTAGATGAGTTATCAGTTAAAGGTAAGGATATACAAAATAAAACTTATAATACCTATAAAAATCTAAAACCAAAAATTAAAAAAATAGAAGAATTTCCTACAAAAAACTATGCAGATTCTATACAAGAAGATAACATAATTAAAGAAAAAAAATCTAAAAAGAAATCATCTAAAAATAAAAAAAATAAGAAAAAAGATTCTAAAGATAAAAAGAAAAAGTAATTTGGAGACTAAAAATGCTTGAAGAGCTAAAACCACATTTAATAGATTTAAGAAAAAGACTTATAATATCTGTTAGTTGCCTTATTGTGATGTTTTTTATATGCTTTAATTTTAATGAATATATTTTAAGTTGGATGCTTGAGCCATTAATAAAAGTGCTTCCTAATAATGTAAAGCCTGTATTTTTACAAGTTGGAGAGGGATTTATTACTGCAGTCAAAGTATCATTTTTTGCGGGATTTGTAATTTCTTCACCTATTATTTTTTGGCAAATTTGGCTTTTTATCGCTCCTGGATTATATTCAAATGAAAAAAAATTAATCCTTCCATTTGTTTTTTTTGGGACATTAATGTTTGTAACAGGAGCTGCATTTGCATATTACATAGTGTTTCCATTTGGGCTTGATTATTTGATTAATTTTGGAGATTCAAAGCAATTCAGTGCTATGCCTAGTATTGGATATTATGCAGGTTTCTTTGCTAAGACTATGATTGGATTTGGTATTTCATTTGAGCTACCTGTAATATCTTATTTTCTAGCAAAACTCGGGCTAATCACAGATCAAACATTAATTAAATTTTTTAGAATTGCAATTGTTTTAATATTTATATTAGCAGCATTTTTAACGCCACCAGATGTTAGCACACAATTTTTAATGGCAATACCCTTAATTATTCTTTATGGAGTTTCAATAATTATTGTTAAATTTGTAAATCCAGAAAAAGATTTAGTATGAAGATAGAAACTAACCTTGAAGCCTACAACTATAACCTTCCACAAAAACTAATAGCGAAAAATCCTATCTACCCAAAAAGTAAAGCAAAACTTTTAGTTTATAAAAAAAATGAAGATAAAGTTATCCATACAAGCTTTAAATATTTTTTTGACTTTATCCCTAAAGATTGCTTAATAGTATTAAATGATACAAAAGTCCTCCCTGCAAGAATATATGGGAAAAAACAAAGTGGAGCAAAAATAGAGCTACTTTATCATAAAACAATAAAAAAAAATAAATTTTTAGTGCAAATAAAAGGCAAAGTTAAAGTTAATGATATTTTAGAGTTTGATGATAATTTAATTTGCAATATTTTAGAGTTAAAAGATAATGGTCTTAGAATTGTAGAATTTTACAAAAATAATAAATTATTAGATTCTATAAATTTGTTTAAAATTCTAGAATCTATTGGACATACGCCTCTTCCACCATATATAAAACGAAAAGATGATATAAATGATAGGCTTAATTATCAGAGTGTTTTTGCAAAAAATTTAGGCTCTATTGCTGCTCCTACTGCTTCATTGCATTTTAGTAAAAATGATATTAATAAAATTAAAAAACTAAATCATTGTTTTATCACACTACACATTGGTGCTGGAACATTCTTTAATGTGGAAGCAGATGATATTACAAAACATAAAATACATAAAGAAGATTATTTCATAAGCGATATTGCTAAAGAAAAAATAGATAATGCAAAAAAAATTTTATGTATTGGAACTACTGCTACTAGATGTGTGGAATACTATACAAAAACAAAAATTCTAAATGGAGAATGTGATATTTTCATACATCCTCTAAATCCTCCATTAAAAACAAAATATCTTCTTACTAATTTTCATTTACCAAAATCTACACTCTTAATGCTTGTGTCTAGCTTCATAGGATTAAGCAAAACAAAAAGTATATATGAAATTGCAAAAGAAAATCAATATAGATTTTATTCCTATGGTGATGGAATGCTAATAATATGAATGAATTATTTTTAAAACACAAAGAGAGTTTTAACCTATTTTGTAATGAATTATTAAAATGGAACAAAACACATAATATCACAGGATACGCAAATAAAGATGATTTAGAATCTAATATAATAGATTCTATTACTCCATTAGATTTTATTAAAGATTTTAAAATAGCACTTGACATTGGCAGTGGCTGTGGCTTCCCTAGTATTTGCTTAGCAGTAATAAAACATAATAGTAAATTTATATTAGTAGAGCCAAATAATAAAAGAGTTAGTTTTTTAACAACAATATCTCTAAAACTAGGATTAAAAAATATCATAATAATAAAAGATAGAATACAAAATATTATTTTAGAAAACAAGTGTGATTTGATAACTTCAAGGGCATTTGATAAAACACAGAATCTAATATTCCTCTCAAGTCATTTATTAAGTGATGATGGATATTTTTTGTTCTATAAAGGAAGTAATGAGTTTAAAGAAAAAATGAAAGATAAAAAGGTATTTTATTTTTATAAACAAAAATTGGAGTGTTAAAATGGGAAAAGCATTAATATTTATAGGAACTGTTTTATTGATTTATCTTATATTTTTTAGAAAGAAAATAAAACCAGATGGAGAAAACAAGGATTCATTTGAGCTAATAGAATGTGCTAAATGCAAAACTTATGTAGTAAAAACTGAAGCAATAATAAAAGATTCTAAATACTATTGCTCACCTAAATGCCTAGAATCATAGCTAGATTCTTTCTAAAAGCATTGTGCCTTCTTTAGAAGTTATTAAATCCTTCATACTTAAATAGCTGTTTAATGCTCCAATATATGCCTTAGCAGTAGCACTCATCGTATCTATATCAAGTCCGTGTCCAATTAATGCTGGCTTATTTGGCTCAAATTCCACTTTTACAACAACTTTTGCAAGAGCATCTCTACCACTAGTAACTGCTTCTACTTTATAATCCTTTAGTAATCCCTTTATTCCGCTAATTCTATCTATACTTTTTAAAATGCAATCAACAGCACCATTTCCTAATGCACTATCGCTATACTCTACACCATCTTTTATAATACTAATTGCAGCACAGAATTTTCCGCTAGAACAAATACTAACTTGTATAACATCTAAGCTAAATACTTGCGGTATATGAGTAACTTCCTCGCCAAGTATTTCACGCAAATCATCATCAAAAATTTCTTTTTTGCTATCACACAAAGCTTTAAATTTATCAAATGCGTTATTTATCTCATTATCATTTAACACAAATCCCAAGCTAACAGCTTTATCTTTAAATGCTGCCCTCCCTGAATGTTTACCTAAAACAAGTGTAGAATCTAATTCTATACCAATATCAATAGGAGAAATAATTTCATATGTTTCTCTGTGCTTTAACATACCATCTTGGTGAATTCCACTCTCGTGAGCAAAAGCATTCTTTCCAACAATTGCTTTATTTGGCTGTGGGCGAATACCTGTAATATCGCTTACAAGTTTGCTTGTAGAGTATATTTCTTTCGTATTAATATTTACTTCAAAATTATTAAATAAATCATTTCTTGTTTTTAAAATCATAACAATCTCTTCTAAAGCACTATTCCCAGCCCTCTCCCCTAGCCCATTAATGGTACATTCAATTTGTCTAGCGCCATTTTTAATAGCCTCTAATGAGTTAGCCACTGCTAAACCTAAGTCATTATGACAATGAATTGATAAAATTGCACGATTGCCAATAAAGTCATGAAGTTCTTTTATAGTATTTGCAATCTCATTTGGAAGCCTATATCCAACAGTGTCAGGAATATTTAATGTAGTTGCTCCAGCCTCAATAACACTAGATAAAATCTCTTTTAAAAATCCTATATCACTTCTACATGCATCTTCACAGGAAAACTCAACATCATCTACCAAAGTTTTAGCATATTTAACAGAATCTACAGCTTTCTTAACAACATCATTTGGACTTAATTTAAGCTTATATTTCATATGAATTGGGCTTGTTGCTATAAAAGTATGGATTCTCCTAAACTTAGCACCTTGTGTAGCATTAGCAGCTGCTTCTATATCCTTTTCCATTGCACGAGCAAGCGAACAAACACAAGATTTTGATAAAACTTTAGAAATCTCCCTAATAGCCTCAAAATCTCCAGGACTTGATGCAGCAAAACCTGCCTCAATAATATCAACTCCCAATTTTTCTAATTGAACTGCAAGTCTAACTTTTTCTTCTATATTCATAGAAGCACCCGGACTTTGCTCTCCATCTCTTAATGTTGTATCAAAAATTTTTATTATTTCTTTCATTGTTTATCCTAAAATTATTATTTTCTAAAAATTACTTTAGAAATTAAGATATAAATATATCTAATTATTCCAAATATAATATATAAAGTAATGAGAATAAAAATACTTTCTATTGGATGAATAAAAATCACAGAAAGCAAGATAATTAATATTATCATCTTGCTTAAATTCCATTTTATATGTTTAAAATTAGGATAGCGTATATTGCTAACCATTAAAATTCCAACAATAAAACTAAAAGCCAAAAGTATAAATTCATATTCCAAAAATATATTATATCTATCTTTTAGAATTAACATAGTTACTACAAAAATAGCAGCAGACGGAATAGGAAGTCCTATAAAATAATTGCTAGTTTCATTGGTTATTATTATATTAAACCTAGCTAGTCTAATAGCACCAAAAACCACAAATAATGAGCTTACTACAAGCCCTAAACGACCATATTGATTACCTATTGATAAGTATAAGAGTATAGAAGGAGCACATCCAAATGCTACCATATCACAAAGCGAGTCAAATTCAACCCCGAACTTAGAAGATGTATTTGTAATTCTTGCAACTCTACCATCAAGTCCATCCAATATCATTGAAACAATAACCAACCAACAAGCAAATTCTATCTTTCCATTTGAAGCATAAATAATACTTGATATTCCTAAAAAAGCACTCATAGCTGTAAAAAGATTTGGAATGATATAAAGAGGATTAATTTTCATAACAATCTTCCTAACAATGTTTCTCCTGCAAATACATTATCACCCCTACTTATTTTTAATTTTGATGGCTTATTGATACATAGTGATAAATATCCATATTTTATAAAACCTAATCTATCCCCTATGAATGCAGAATCTACCTCATAAATGCTAACTTTATTCCAAAACTCTGGTAAAAGCGTTATCTCAAAAACAATATTATTATTTTTAATACCCTTAATGCTATGTTTTGTATTTAGAATTTCCTTTAATTCTTTATTATTATCTTTAATAAATAATCCAAACTTAAATATAGATTCTATTCTATCAATATACATTGGAATTCTAAAAATTCCATTATCAAAAATATTGATTTTTATTAATAATGAAGTTTTATCATTATTAATAAAAACATCTTTAATTACCCCATCACAAGGTGATATAATTGCATTTTGGTTTCTAGATTCTGGAATCCTTTCAGTGTTTCTAAATGAAATAATCACAAAAACAAGCAGTGCTAAAGCAAGTAATGTAAAAAAATATAAATCTAGCAAAATAAAAAAAAGTATTAAAACTAAACATAACAAAGTAGGTTTAAAACCTTCTTTTGCAATAATTTGATTAGTCGTTTGTCTATTTTTAGGTTTATTCACTTACTTACTCTTTAAGCTTCAATCTTCATCTATATTTTTTCTTTTTACTAATCTAGTTGGTATATTATGCTTACATTCAAAATCAGATATAATATCTCTAACTCTACTTCCTTCAATTACTTCTTTTTCAAAAAGCTCTTTTACCATAATCTCAATAGCTTCTTTGTAATCACTTAATGTTTGTTTTACAAATTTATAGCGAGAGTCTAGAGTGTTTTTTATAAATAAATCCATTTCTTCGGCAGTTTTTTCACTAAACTCTCTTTGAGAGCCTAAACCTCCACCTAAAAAATTATTTCTAGGTTTCTCTAATACCATAAGGCCGCTTACATCAGTCATTCCATAATAACTAACCATAGATTTTATTATATCTGTTGCTCGTTCTAAATCATTACTAGCACCTGTTGAAATCTCACCTAAAAACACATCTTCTGCTGCTCTACCGCTCAAAAGAACATCTACTTCAGCTATTAGCTCATGTTTTTGCATTAAATATCTATTCTCTTCTGGAGTATGTAATGTATATCCAAGTGCAGCCATACCACGAGGAATAATTGAAACTTTATTTACCCTACTAGCACCTTCTGTCATTTCAGCAATAACAGCGTGCCCACTTTCGTGATAAGCTACAATTTTCTTTTCTTTTGGAGAGATTCTACGAGATTTCTTCTCTAAACCAGCTATACTTCGCTCAACTGCTTCCCTAAAATCCTGTTGGCTTACTTCCTTTTTATTGGCACGACCTGCTAAAAGTGCTGCCTCATTAATAATATTAGCTAAATCAGCTCCTGCAAGCCCCGCAGTAAGTCTAGCAATTTCTTGCAAGTCAACATCTCTACTTAATTTAACAGACTTAATATGGACCTTTAGTATCTCTACTCTACCATTAAAATCCGGCTTATCTACCAAAACTTGTCTATCAAACCTACCTGGTCTAAGAAGTGCTGGATCAAGAACTTCAGGGCGATTAGTAGCTGCTAACACTATGACAGGAGATGTATCAGAATTAAAACCATCCATCTCAGCTAATAATTGATTTAATGTTTGTTCTCTCTCATCATTACCGCTAATCATTCCACCTGCTGCACGAGATTTACCAATAGCATCAATTTCATCAATAAAAATAATACTAGGTGCTTCTTTCTTTGCCATATCAAATAAATCTCTAACACGACTAGCACCAAGACCTACAAACATTTCAATAAAACTGCTACCACTCATTGAAAAAAATGGCACACTAGCCTCACCTGCAACAGCCTTAGCAAGAAGTGTCTTACCTGTTCCCGGAGGTCCTACTAACAACACTCCTCTAGGAATCTTTGCTCCAATATTTGCATATCTATCTGGATATTTTAGGAAATCAACAATTTCTACCACTTCCTCTTTTGCTTCTTTATTTCCTGCCATATCATCAAATCTAACTTTTGGCTTTTCAACATTGACTAACTTCTTTGAATTTCCCATACCAAAAATTCCATTTCCCATATTTTTCTGCATTCTACTAGCGATAAACATCCAAATAGCAATAATAATAAATACAGGAATAAGCCAACCTAGCATATCTGTAAACCAATTTGTCTCACTAAAACCACCATATGGAATGTTTTTTTCTTCCAAAAGAGGAACTAAGGAGCTATCACTAACTTTTCTTACATTATAAATTACTTTTTGATCATTTTGCATCCCTTGAGCTTTTATTATTGTTTGTCCAATGCTTACTTGGGTAATTTCTTTGTTTTCAATTTTCTTTTTTAAATCATAATAACTTATAGTTTGTGTAGAAGCACCACTTATAATTGAATCACCTTCACTTGGCGAAAAAACCTTAAAAAGCAAAATAGCAATAATTGTGAAAATAGCAAATACTACTATTGGATTCCCACCAAATGGAGCGTTTGGCTTGTTATTTTGATTATTTTGTTTCATAATTATTCCTTAATATTTTTGTAATTTTAGACAAATCCATTCTTTATCATATTTCCTATCTATTAATTTTAATTCTCTAAAACATTCTAATACAGAATCTTCATATATATCTAAGATTCCAGATAAAATTAAAATTCCGTTATCTTTTAAAGAAGCAATTAATTCTAAACTATGTTCTATTAAAACAGATGCAATTATATTAGCCGTAACTATATCATATTTATCTTTATTGTTTGCATTAGTGTTTATGCTTCCGTGCCAAATTGCACTAATTATAGCATTATTGTTTAAAAAATTTTTCTTTGCCTCATTAACTGCTAACTCATCAATATCACATAAATAAACACTAGCACCAAGCTTATTTGCACATAGAGCCAAGATTCCACTTCCACAACCAACATCTAATAATGTAGTATTTTCACTATATTTACAACTTTCTAAAGCCTCTATACACATAGAAGTGCTGCTATGATGACCTGAACCAAAGGCTAAAGATGGCTCTAAAATAATTTCAATTATATTATCTGTTTTATTATTTTTAAAAGAAATATTAGTAGATTCTAATATATCTCCCCAAGGAGGGCGTATATAAAATCTACAACACTGTATAGGAGTGATAGAATTTTTATATTCATCAACCCAATCTTTATTTTGCTTTTTTATAATTGTATGTGTAAAATTTACATCAATATTGTTTATAACACTTAATTTATTACTTAAATCTTGGAGTCTATTTAATAATAGATTTATTTTTGAAAGTGAGATATCTGCACGAATAATAATAGTTGTAGAAGAATTGTTATTTATCTGTTCTATTGCCTCTTTTGTAAAATCTATAATTTCACTCGCAAATATATCACTAAAATAATTTGGAGTAATACAAACTTCAAAATAAAATCCCATCATAATATTTTAAATGTCATTAACACCTAAAACTACTTCTAATTTTTCTTTCAAAACTTGTGGAGTAAATGGCTTAACTATGTAATTATTAACACCCGCCTTTAATGCTGTAATTACCTCTGCTTTACCACCCTCTGTGGTCACCATAATAATTGGTATATCTGTAAATCTACTATCAGAACGAACTTTTTTGACTAAATCAAGCCCATTCATCTCTGGCATATTCCAATCAGTAATTAAAACTTTAATTCCCTCAATTGTGTCAATCAATTCCCATGCTTGAAGCCCGTGTTCTGCCTCTAAAATATCATCATAGCCAAGTCTTTGGAGTGTATTTTTAATAATCCTTCTCATTGTGGAACTATCATCAACAACAAGCAATTTCAATCTATTCTCCTTTTATACAAATAAAACACAAAATAATATCATAATATTCTTTTAAGTTAAGTGTATTTTTTAAAAATTTCTTCTAAATTAACTTTGCCTTCATAAAACGCCTTACCAACTATAATACCATTAATTATACTATTTTTAAAAACTTTATCTATTTCAATTATAGAGCTAAATCCACCACTTGCAATAGTATTAATTCCACTCTCTTTTGCTATACTTTCACTAAAATTAATATTTATACCATCTAGCATACCATCGTGCAAGATATCTGTGCAAATTATTGCCTCAAGTTTGCTACCTCTAAATTGCCTTGCAAAAGATACTGCATCAACTTGACTTATATTTGCCCAACCATCTGTGCTAACCTTTCCATTCTTAGCATCAATGCCTAAAACTATTGGATATTTATCTATCATTTTAAAAGTAAAATCAAGATTTTTAATTGCAACCGAACCTAAAATTACTCTATTTATTCCTATATCAATATATTTTTTTATAGTATCTTCATCTCTTATTCCACCACCCAATTCTATTTTTAAATTACAGGATTTGCGAATCTTAATAATCTCATCTAAATTCTTTGGTTCTCCAATAAAAGCTCCATTTAAATCAACTATATGTATCCATTCTGCACCCATTTTTTCAAACTCTTTTGCAAAAAAAAGTGCCTCTCCATATACTTTGGAGCTATTAATATCTCCCTTTGTAAGTCTAACTACTTGTCCATCTTTTAAATCTATTGCTGGTATTATTGTCATCTTAACTCCACAAAATTTTTTAATATCATCAATCCTAATTTTGAGCTTTTTTCTGGATGAGGCTGAATACCAAAAATATTATCTTTACAAACCATTGCACTAAATTCATCTCCATAATCACACACTGCAAGAATATTATCCCTAATATTAGGCTTAACATAAAAGCTATGCACAAAATATAAAAAATCTCCGCTATTAAGACCCTCTAAAATCGGACTAGATTGTATAATCTCAATAGCATTCCAACCGATATGTGGAATTTTTAGGTTATTGTCAAATCTTATAACTTCGCCTGAAATAAGACCTAATCCCTTATGAATTCCAAATTCAAAACTTTTATCAAATAAAAGCTGCATTCCAAGGCAAATTCCAAGTATATATTTACCATTTTTAGTAGCCTCTATTATTGCTTCACTCATTCCACTTTTATTTAAATGTTCTATTGCACTACCAAATGCACCAACGCCCGGTAAAATAAGCCTATCAAATTTATTAACATCTTCTGCATTATATATAATATCTGCTGATATGTCTAAAGACAATAAAGCATTTTTTATACTTGAGAGATTACCTATATTGTAATTTAATATAGCAACTTTAGGTTTATTAACCTTCATTTTCTTTCACTTGTTTTTTATAATATAAAGCAGTATATGCAAATTTAATATAAATTGAAAGTCCTATCAATAATAAGAATACTCCGCCCATTAAATAAACTGCATAAAGAAGCTTGCTTGGCTCTGTAATTGTAAATTTAAACACAAGCATTAAAGCCTCAATGGCAATAGCAATAATTATAGAACCTAGAAATCTCATCATAGTTTTATGTATAGTTTTATTGCTATCATTGGTACTCTTTCCTAAAACCTCCTCTTCAAATATTGCCTTTACTAAGTCAAAAATAGCTAAAGATAATGTTAAAAGAATTGTAGATTCAAATATCTCTTCAATATTTAAATTATTAAAATGTTCTAATGCACTAAAAAGGCTGCTTACTCCTTTTGCTATAAGGAGTATTGCTATAAAAGATAAGGCAATAGATAAAATACTATATATTATTGTGCTAATAATTGAAAAAAAATTATAAATAGATGCAGGGGAGGTTAAATTTAGAGCCTCTTTTAGAGGAATATCAATACAAGCAATACAAACTAATTCGCCATTATTTTTATAGATAGGATATGTAGCAGTTACTACCAAGTGCCCACCAAATCTTGATGGATATGGGTCAGTTATAATACTTCTCTTTTCCCTTAAACTCTCATAATAATATACCCTATTTGATAAATCTATATTTTGGATATTTTCTTTAGAATCTACATATTTTGATTTAATATTTTCTAACAATATTCCATCAGAGCTAATAATATAAAGAGAATCAAAAATTTTAATTTCTTTACTAATTCTATCTAGTGCATTTTTAGTATTATTAATTGACACATTTGGCATGTAGTTTTTTATATTTTGCTCAAATATAAAACATACATAAGCCCTAATCTCATATCTTAGCTTTGAGTATCTATCTATATCTCTTAAAAACATTAATTTAGCCTTTCTAAGCTTTCTTTTAATGAAGCTATAAAAACATTGCTATAATTTTTATCTTTTGGAATCTTATCTAAAAATATATTAAGTAACTCCATATACTCATCAATGCAAATCTTACCCTGTAAAAGTTGGTATTTTAAAAATAACCAATAAGTATTTAACACATCGCTTTGGCAATACTCATCTATGATATGATATTTTTCTTCATAATAAAGCCTAAATACATCATCTCCGCTTACATCAAATTTACCGGGTATTTTTAACATCTTACATAATACATCAAGCTTCATATTCTTAGCCATACCAAAGGAACCAAGAGAATCTAATAAATCAATATGAAAATTCTCACTATACCTAGTCCTATAATTATCCCATTTATTTTTATTAAACTTTATATTATCTTGTTCAAAATACGCACTAGCATTAAGATTATATTTCATTGCTCTAAGCATTATAAGTGGTAAATCAAAACTTCTGCCATTAAAGCTAATTAACTTTGGATTTTTATTATTTAAATATTTTAAAAATTCACTCAAAATCTTCTTTTCATCTTTAGAATCTAGAGCATAATTACCTATTTTTATAAAGCGTCCAAAATCATCACAAATTAAACATGAAATAGAAATAATCTTATGAAATGGCAATGGAAGAAATGTGCTATAACCCACATTATCATCTACTCCTAAAGCTTTATTACAAACTTCAATATCACTTCCGCTATAATTATAAATCTCTCTTAAAAGCTCAACATCTGGCACACTCTCGCAATCAAAAACACAAAGCATTAAAAAACCTCTTTAAATTAAAATATTGCTAGATTCTAATAAAATAATTGCTAGAATCCAATACTAAATTAATAACCATAATCAAGGAAAGGATATTAATGATAATAATTGGTCATAAGGCTATAAAACACCCAATATTTAAAAATATAAAAAATATAGAAGATATTAATAATACAAATGCAAATGAAATAGTATATTTTGAATCTGATTATAAAATAGCAAATTATTGTAAAGATAATGAGATAAAGTATGCAGTGAAAATATCAAATATAACTGATTTAATAATATATTCAAATTTAGATGCAAAATATATTTTAGTAAGAGAAAAAAATATTGCAGAAAATAGCCAAAAGATTGCTAATGATTATTTTTTTGATAGTAAGATTCTATATATTATAAATGATGAAAGCAGTATTGAAAATGCTGCTATGCTAGGCTTTGATGGTGTAATATTTGAATCTGTTTTAAACTAGATTTTAAATTATTATCTGTTATTATTATAATTTTAGAGAGGTGTCCGAGTGGTTGAAGGAGCACGCCTGGAACGCGTGTAAAGTGAAAGCTTTCGAGGGTTCGAATCCCTTCCTCTCTGCCATATCTTTTTAAACACAAAACTTAAATTCTCACTTATATTTTAAAAATTTATAAACTAAATGATTGCAGATTTCATCTCTCTTATATATAAACCTATATGCTTTATACAATCATTGCCATATTTTTCACAAAGTTTTACAATAGCACTCCCAACAATCACACCATCAGCATATTTAGATACTTGCTTTGCTTGAAGTGGTGTTTTAATCCCAAATCCTACTGCTATTGGAATTTTTGTCGATCTTTTAGCAACATTTATTATGTCTAAAATATTTGTGCTTATATTATCTCTTATTCCTGTTACACCAAGAGATGAAACACAATATAAGAATCCACTTGCATTCTGTGCAATAGTATGTATGCGGTTTTTAGAGGTAGGAGCAATAAATGAGATAATATCCATATTATATTTTTTACAAAATGACTCAAATTCATTTTTTTCTTCATATGGCACATCAGGTAAGATTATGCCATCAATTAAGAGGCTGTTTGCGTTTTTCATAAAATCTTCCCTACCATAAGAAAAAATTACATTTGCATAAGTCATAAATACTATTGGAATAGAAGTTTTTTTTCTTACGCTCTCAAGCATACAAAATATTTTATCAGTAGTTACACCATTTTCTAAAGCTCTTTTATTTGCACTTTGTATAACAATCCCCTCTGCAATGGGGTCAGAAAACGGAATTCCTAGCTCTATTAAATCTGCACCATTTTCTACCATTTCATAAATTATTTTTTCTGTTACCTCTAAAGTAGGGTCTCCACAAGTTATAAATGGTATAAAAGCTTTTCCATTACTAAATGCTTTGTATATATTACTCATTAATATTTTCTCCATTATATTTTGCTATTGCAGCACAATCCTTATCTCCTCTACCTGAAAGATTAATAATTATAATTTTATCTTTAGATAATTTTGGTGCTATTTTTATAGCATAAGCTATTGCGTGAGCACTCTCAATAGCAGGGATTATTCCCTCCATTTTTGATAAATATTCAAATGCAAATACTGCTTCATTATCACATATAGGAATATATTTTGCTCTTTTTATATCATTTAAATATGCGTGCTCTGGTCCAACACCAGGATAATCAAGCCCCGCTGATATAGAATAAACAGGTGCTATTTGTCCATATTCATTTTGACAAAAATATGATTTCATTCCGTGAAAAATACCTACTTTTCCTATTGTAATACTTGCTGCCGTATCTAGTGTATCAACACCTCTTCCACCAGCCTCACAACCAATTAATTCAACTTCTTTATCTTGTATAAAATGGTAGAATGCACCAATTGCATTTGAACCTCCCCCAACACAGGCTATAACAAAATTTGGAAGTTTATTTTCAATATCTAATATTTGTTGTTTAATTTCTCTTGAAATAATAGATTGAAAATCCCTAACAATCATAGGGAAAGGATGAGGACCCATAACCGAACCTATAACATAGTGGGTATCATCAATCCTTACACTCCACTCCCTTAATGTCTGTGATACGGCATCTTTAAGCGTAGCTGTTCCACTATCTACACAATGCACTTTTGCACCTAACAATTTCATTTTATAAACATTTAAAGCCTGTCTATTTATATCTTCTTTACCCATAAAAATTTCACACTCCATATTTAGAAGTGTTGCTGCTGTTGCCGTAGCTACTCCGTGTTGTCCAGCCCCTGTCTCTGCTATAATTCTAGTTTTACCCATTTTTTTAGCAAGTAAAACCTGACCTAATACATTATTAATCTTATGCGAACCTGTATGATTTAAATCTTCTCTTTTAAGATAAATCTTAGCTCCTTTTAAATCATCACTCATACGTGAGGCAAAGTAAAGTGGTGAGGGTCTATTTGCATAATTATTAAACAAACTTTGTAATTCTTTATTAAAACTCTCATCATTTTTATAATAATTAAATGCACTCTCTAGCTCTAATATCGCACTCATTAGAGTTTCTGGTATAAACATACCACCATATTTTCCAAAATATCCTTTATTCATTATGTATCCCTCTTACTTTGTATATAAAAGACTTCATTTTATTAAAATCTTTTATTCCATTCGTTTCTAATCCACCAGAAATATCTACACAATAAGGCTTTAATGATAATGCTTGTTGTATATTATCTACATTAAGCCCACCTGCTAAAAAATATTCTCTTTTAAAACCTCTTTTTTGTGCCTGCGACAAATAATCCCAATTAAAGCTTTCTCCACTTCCACCTTTTAAATTATCAAATAACAAAAAATCTGCTAAAGAATCTCTACTTTTAAGGATAGATTCTACACTATTAACCTTAATAGCCTTAATAATTATAATATTTCTTTTAGATTTTAAGTTTTCTATAAAGTCATTATTTTCATCTCCATGAAGTTGGATTAAACTAATAACATTAGAATCTATTAGATTTAATATAAAATCTATATCACTATTTACAAAAACTCCAATGGCTTTAATAGAATCATTTAATTTTGATTTCAGGATTCTAGCAAAACTAGGTTTTACTTCTCTTTTACTTTTAGCAAAAACAAAGCCTATGAAACTTGGCTTAAGAATATTTACATAATCTATATCTTGTTCCCTAAATAACCCACATACTTTGATTTTCACAATATACCTTTAAGTATCTGCAATGCTTTTTGTCTATCACTTTGTGTCATAAGCCACTCTCCAATTAGCACTGCATTTGTATTGATTTTTTCTAACTCTAAAATATCTTTTCTTGTTGTTATACCACTTTCAGACACAAAGATAATATCATTAGGCAATATTTTTTTAAGTCTAAGGCTTGTTTGTATATCTACTTTAAAAGTTTTTAAATCTCTATTATTTACACCTATAATATTAGCATTTGCAAAAAGTGCATTAGCAATTTCAGCTTCATTATGAGTTTCAACAAGCACACAAAGACCTAAAGAATTAGCTATGGATAAATAATCTTTTAGTTTATTTTTATCCAATATTGCTGCTATAAGCAAAATGGCATTAGCCTTTAAAGCTTTTGCTTGATATATCATATATTCATCAATAATAAAATCTTTTCGTAAAATAGGAATATTAACACATTCCTTAATTTCTCTTAAATACTCATCTTTACCCATAAAATAATGTGGCTCTGTTAGACAAGAGATTGCATCTACTCCTATATTTTGATACTCTAATGCAATATCTTTTGGAGAAAACTCATCTACAATCATACCTTTAGAAGGAGAAGCTTTCTTTACCTCACAAATAAAATTTAAGCCTTTTTTACTTATGGCTTTTTGAAATAAAAAAGAAGAATCTTTTTTAGATTCTGCAATTTCTCTTATTTGATTTAAACTAATAGCTTTTTTATCTTTGCTAATTCTCTCTCTTGTAGTTTCTATTATCCTATCTAATATATTCATATTTTATTACTCTCTTTTATAAAACTTTCAAGCTTTTTTAAAGCCAATTTACTATCAATAATCTTTTCAGCCATAATTACCCCTGATTTTATATCAGGAACTTTCCTTGCTATATATAAGGCTGCACCAGCATTTAGACAAACTGCTTGCCTTTTTGCCCCCCTCTCTTCTCCTAATAATATATCTTTTATAATTTTTGCATTATCTCTAGCACTCCCACCTAATAAATTTCTTTTATCATAAATTTTATAGCCAAAATCTTTAGGACTTATAGTGTAGGTTTTAAGTGTATTATTAAAAATTTCACATATTTTTGTTTTATTACTTGTAGAAATTTCATCTAAGCCATCTAGCCCATATACAACCATTCCATATTTTACACCAAGGTTATTTAACACTTTTGCAAGAGGTTCAACTAAAGATTCTTCATATACACCCATTAACTGCATATTTGCACTTGCTGGGTTTGATAAAGGTCCAAGAATATTAAAAATAGTCTTAATTCCTAATTCTTTACGAATAGGTGCAACATGCCTCATAGCAATATGATAATTTTGTGCAAAAAGAAAGCAAATATTGATTTCTTGTAGTAACTTTTGACTTTGCTCCTTAGATAGCATAATATTTACTCCTAGCTCCTCTAACACATCTGCTGAACCACATTTTGAAGAAGAAGCTCTATTTCCGTGCTTTGCAATAGGAATACCAGCTGCTGAAACAATAATACAAGCAGTTGTAGAGATATTAAAAGAATTTGAGCCATCTCCACCTGTGCCAACAATCTCCAAAATATCTTTATTATAAACAAGCCCTACACAATGAGAACGCAAGCTAGAAGCACAAGCTGTAATTTCATCTACACTCTCTCCTTTAATACTTAAAGCTGTAAGATATGAAGCTATTTGTGCAATACTTGCTTTTTGCTCCATAATCTCATCCATTACAATTTTTGCCTCACTAAAACTAAGGTCTTGTTTTTTTACAAGCTTTAAAATTGCCTCTTTAATCATTTTATAACCTTTAAAATATTTGCCAATATATCTTTTCCAAGAGGCGTCATTATGGATTCTGGGTGAAATTGCACCCCATAAATTGGATATTTAGTATGCTCTAATGCCATAATCTCTCCACTAGGGCTAGTTGCAGTTATTTTTAGACATTTTGGAAGATTATCTCTCAAAGTGCAGAGTGAATGATAACGAGCTACTTGTATTTGCTTTGGAAAATTAAAAAACATACAAGATGAAGTATCAACATCAATAATTGAAGTTTTGCCATGCATTAATTCTTTAGCGTAAGTAACTTTAGCACCAAAAGCTACACTTATAGCTTGATGTCCAAGACATACTCCAAAAATAGGCACTTTTGAAGCAAAATGTAAAATTGCCTCAATGCAGATTCCAGAATCTTGAGGCTTTCCAGGTCCAGGAGAAATAACAATAAGACTAGGAGATAAAGATTCTAACTTTAATAAAGTGCATTCATCATTGCGAATAACTTTAATATCTTTTCTAAATTGCCCAAGAAGCTGATATAGGTTATATGAAAAACTATCATAATTATCAATTAAAATTATCATTCTAAGCCACCTTGTGCTAAATTTAATGCATCTAGCAAAGCTTTTGCTTTATTATTACATTCTAAAAATTCACTTTTTGGCTCGCTATCATAGACGACACCAGCCCCTGAACGCACACAAATATTATTATCTTTTTTATAAACTAATCTTATAGCTATACACATATCCATATTTCCTGAAAAATCAAGATAACCAATTGACCCTCCATATATACCTCTAGAATTGCCTTCTAGTTCATTAATAATTTCACAAGCCCTAATTTTAGGAGCACCAGAGAGAGTTCCTGCAGGAAGGATTGCATCAAGCGCATCAAGTGCATCTTTATCATCTCTAATTTCTCCACAAATTGTTGAGCTAATGTGCATAATATGTGAATATTGCTCAACATTCATATATTTTTCAACCTCAACACTACCAATTTTTGAAACCTTACCAATATCATTTCTACCTAAATCTACTAGCATATTATGCTCTGCAAGTTCTTTTGTATCATTCAATAATTCCTCTTTAAGTAATTCATCTTCTTTTGCATTTTGTCCTCTTTTACGACTTCCCGCTAGTGGATATGTATAAAGCTTTGAATCTTGAAGTCTAACAAGCGTTTCAGGGGAAGCCCCAGCAATTTCAATATTATTACTTGAGAAATAAAACATATATGGAGAGGGGTTAATAGTCCTTAATACTCTATATACATCAAAAAGGCTTCCTCTAGCTTTACCTCTCATAGCATTAGATAACACAACTTGAAAAATATCACCCTCATAAATATATTGCTTTGCTTGTTTAACCATTTGAAAATATTTGCTTTCAGAAAAATCATACTTTAGAGTAGAATCTAAATAAAAAGGCTCTATATTTTTATCACAGGGTTTTTTTAATAACGCCTCTATATTCTCAATCTTATCTATTGCATTTTTGTATGAATTCTCCAAATCCTCAAGTATCACTCCTGCAATAAGCATTATTTTTTGTTTAAAATTATCAAATACAATTAAATCATTAAATAACATTAAATCAACATCTAAAAAATCACTATCATATAAATCAAAATCAAGCCTAGTTTCATTATATCTAATATAATCATAAGAAAAAAAGCCAACTAACCCACCTGTAAAAATTGGCAAATCTTGTATTTTTGGCGTTTTATATTTAGATAAAATTTCTCTTATAGCTAATTTAATATCATTGCTTTCTTTTATGCTACTACCCTCTTGTATGCTTACCTTACCCTTTATTGCAGTAATTTGAAGAGTTGGATTAAAGCCTAAAAAAGTATATCTCCCCCAATGTTTTTTTTGCTCCACACTCTCTAATAAAAAGCAATGGGTGCTATTTATTTTAAGTATTCTCATAGCCTCAATTGGCGTAATAAAATCTGCATAAATTTCCTTTATTAGAGGAAAACGTTTATAACCTCTAAGATTCATATTCTTTATTATTTCAATACTAGGATACATTATTTTTTCCTTGATAATTAATATATTTTGATTGTGTATTATTAGTAGTTTATGTAGTAGGCGTTAGAAACGCCAAAATATAGTATAAGATAGAGTAATTTTAGTTTTCATAGGCAAAATCATACCAGCAAAAATATTTTATTGTCAAGCTTTTTAAAATAAAAATATTTTAATTATTATTAATGATATTTAAGATTCCAAGGTCTATAAATCTCTCAAAAAAACTCTTAAGTCTATAAATAATGTTTTGTCTTTTATTTTCAATTTCTAATTGATTTTGAGCAAAAAGTGGAAGTTTGATTATCCTATCTATATCTCCTCCTTTATCTTGGAATTTATTATTTTCAAAAGAGTGCTGCATAAATTCGCTAGTAGTTTCACTAGATAAATTCTCTTCTTTTATAATTTTATTAAATTCATAATAATACTTTTCTTTTATAAAATCTTTAAATAAATTATTAAAATCTTCATTACTCTTTGTAGATTCTATTAATTCTAAAAATTCTCTTAATAAATCAATCTTATTACGCAAAGTTAGACTTGATTCAATGCTTTTTAGAATCTTATTTCTATATTCTTGGTTTTGGTCTTTGTAATATTTTTCTAATAGCATTAAAATATATTCTACATTGACTTCTACTTGCTTAATAAGCTCTATTTCAAATACTAAATCATCATTAATTGGAGTTTTTTCATTATCCCCTCTTAGTTCATTATAAAGGCTAATATAATGGCTTTGATAATCTTGCTTTAGTGCCTCATCTAAGATATTATTATCACTAAATTCATCAAATACATTTAAAATATTTTCTAGTTTCAAAATCTCATTAAATAAACTTATAAATTCTTTTTTATCATTATTTGTATTAAGTGGGAATTTAGCTAAATCAAATCTATCTTTTAGCTCTTCTACTAGCTCATTATAGCCTTTATTATAATTGCCATCACTATCACTATAACCCTCTAAATACTCTCTAAAAGTTCTAAGTAAGACAATATTTCTTGCTTCCTTATCACCAAAGAGCTTTAAACTCTCATTTGTTGCTTCTTGCAGATTTCTAAAACATACAATATTGCCAAATTTTTTAACATCATTTAAGATTCTATTAGTTCTTGAAAAGCTTTGTAAAAGCCCGTGAAAATAAAGATTTTTATCAACCCAAAGCGTATTAATATATTTTGAATCAAAGCCTGTAAGAAACATATTTACTACGATTAATATATCAAGCTCTCTATTTTTTACCCTCTCTGAAACATTTTTATAATACGCATCAAAATCTGATAAACTATAATTACTCTTAAACATTTTATTATAATCCCTCAAAGCGTCTTCTAAAAATCGCTTAGAATCCAAGCTATCAGCACCATCATCTATCTCATCTCTATCATCGTTAGCAACATAACTATAAATAATGCCAACTTTTCTAGCATTCAAAGGGTTAGTTTCTTTTTCTAACTGCTTTTTAAACTCCTTGTAATATAGCTTTGCTGCCTCCACGCTAGAGGTAGCAAATATAGAATTAAAGCCTATATTTGAAACATTTCTTTTTGTCTTTTGATTAAAATGCTCTAAAATATATCTAACTATCTTTTCAATACGTTTTTCATTCATTAAAGCACTTTCTTTATCTATGCCCCTTACTTCCTCATCTGTTATATTTTCTTTTTCTTTCATAGTAGAGTAATATTCTAAATTAAAGGGTAAGACATTTTTATCCATTATCGCATTTAGTATAGTATATGAGTGTAATTCTTTACCAAATAAACGCTCTGTTGTTGCTTGAACTGCTCTCTCCTCATTAATTCCTTGATCATTTTTAACTTTTATTGTAGTATAGTTATTAGCTTGTGCATTTTCTTCAAAAATTGGCGTTCCAGTGAAGCCAAAAATATAGTATTTCTTAAATCTCTTAATTATATTTTGGTGCATTTTTCCAAATTGACTACGATGGCATTCATCAAATATCAATACTACTTCTTCATTATATATGCTTGATTGTGGATTTTTATCGATAAAGATTGAGAGTTTTTGAATAGTTGTAATAATAATCTTACTATTAATATCTTGTATTGATTTTTTAAGCTGCTCTGTATTTTTTGTAGAGTTTGCTGCTTTATCTTGATATTTATTATATTCTTTCATTGTTTGATGGTCTAAATCTTTCCTATCTACTACAAAAAATACTTTTTTTATATAGCCTAATTTTGTTGCAAGGATTGATGTTTTAAAACTAGTTAGCGTTTTGCCGCTACCTGTGGAGTGCCAAATATACCCACAAGAATCTCTAGTGCCATAGAGCTTATAATTATGTGATATTATTATTTTATCTAGGATTCTCTCACAAGCTGCGATTTGATAGGGACGCATAACTAAAAGCTCTCTATCTGTTTTAAAAACACAATATTTAAATAAGATATTAAGCAAAGTTCTCTTTGCAAAAAATGTTTGAGTAAAATCCTCTAAATCCAATATAGCCTTATTATTAGCATCGCTAAAGGTAATGCAAAAGCTAAAATGATTACTTTCATTACTAGTTTTGTTTAATAAATCACGCAAAGTATTACTATAATATTTAGTCTGTGTGCCATTACTTATAACAAAAATATGCACAAATTCAAAAAGAGCATTCCCAGAGCTAAAACTCTCTTTATTATATCTTGCTATTTGATTAAAAGCCTCTTTTAAATCAACCCCTCTTTTTTTAAGCTCAATATGCACTAATGGCAGTCCATTAACTAGCAAACTAACATCATAGCGATTTTTATAAGACCCCTCTTTATTATTTATCTGTGAGATAACTTGCAAAAAATTATTATTAATATTTTCCTTATCTATAAATTTTATATTTTTAATGCTTCCATCATCTCTACTTAAGAGGGATGAGTATCCATCAACTTGTATCATTTCTATCTTATCACTCTTAGTTTTTGTTGTGATTTCTTTATAAAATCTACTCCATTCACTATTACTAAAAGTAATATTATTTAATCTCTCTAATTTATCTTTTAGATTAGATTCTAGCTCTATTGTAGAATTAATGTCTAAATACTCATAGCCCATATCTCTTAAGTCTTTTATAAGATTATCTTCTAATTCTGCCTCACTTTGAAAGCCTTTTCTTTGCATCTTTCTAGGGGTAAAGTTTGCAACAATAGTATTGTATTTATTTAATGCTATTAAATCTTGTTGTTCTTGCATATTAATCCTTAATTTATTTTTATATTTTTTAAGAGGGATTTTGGCTTATAAATAGCTTTTTTCTTATTCCCTTAAACTTTTATCCTCTTAATTCTCTTATTTTTAACCTCTTAAGTTTTTGCCTTAGGTATAAAATAAATGCACTTCATTGAGTAAAACACAAATTTAAAATTTATATTTTTTCTAGCAAAAGGGTTTACCCTCCCCCTCCTCACTTATCCGCTTCTAGCTTCAAATCAGCGGAAGCAGCTGCTTCCTTTTTTTCTGATTTTCCACACCACGAAGTGGGTGAGATTCTACTAGAGTTAATATTTTCATAGCCGATGATTTTATTTTGAAGGGAAAGCCTACCCAAAAATCTACCCAATAAAAAAAGATGAATTTAATGAAAAAAAGATGAATTTAAAAATAATCAATAAATTTTCTTTTATAGTTTGCATAATAATCCTTAATTTTCTAATTTTTCAAAGCTAAGTAAGCTTTCTCTATAATATTCATACTGCTTTTTTCTAGCCTTAATTTCTGCGGGAATTCCACTGCTTAAGTCATTAACTAAAGCATCAAATTTATCTAAAATCTCTACAACTTTATTTTGCACCTCTAAGGGCGGTAGTGGGATTTTGATTTTTTTATCAATATCACTTTTATTAATTGCTGGAATTGAGCCTCTTGCCACTAAAGTATCCATAATTTTAGATTGGAATGTCTTTAAATAATAAAAAATAAATTTTGTTTTTAAAATATTTTCATCTATTGAACGATAAGGGTAGCAAAGCCCACCAGCCCAAAATTTGCTTGACATAAAATTTATAAATCCAGCATATTCACCACGAGCAGCAATAGTAAAAGCATTTGCTTCATTATTAAAGTTATCATAAAATCCGTAATAATCTCTACCTGAATTAATCACAGGATATTTACCTTTTTGTTTCAATTCATCTGTTTTTAAAGTAGCTTTTTTTAGAGTATTACATACTTCACCTAGGCTCATTGTTCTAACTACCCCCCCCCTACTTAGTTTGGATAGATTTTCAAAGCTAAGTAAGCTCTCCCTATAATATTCATACTGCTTTTTGCGTTTCTCTAACTCTTTCTCTAACTCTTTCTCTAACTCTTTCTCTAACTCTGTAAAAGTATCTAGAATCCTTACAATCTCATTTTGTATTTCTATTGGCGGTAGTGGGATTTTAAAATTTTTAAACTTTATTTTTTGAAGATTTTTTAGACCTACACCTTCAAAATAAACTTTTTCAATAATATTTTGTTTGCTTTTTAAAAAATAATATAAAAATTTGACACTACACTCTCTTGTAGTAAATGCAAAAACATGGTCAGTATAATAAGCTTTTCCATTGTTATATTTTATGTCAGCACTACCACCATCATTCATAAATAAATATTCACCGTTAACTAAAAAATCATTCACAAAGTAATTTTGCTCCCCGCTTGTAAAACATATTATTTCTCCAGAATCTAAATTTTTAATTTTATTTAGTCCTAATTTTGACTTAGGGGCAATTTGAAATAACTTTCCTATTTCTTTATACTCTACTCCATTGGGGCATAATTTAGCAAGTAGTTTTTCTATGCTATTCATTTACTCTCCTCCTTATTTTCCCCCTCTAGCTCTAAGATAATAGAATCTATTTGCTCTCTTAGTATTGCTTGATTTTTAACTATATCTTTTAGCTCATTATTTAGGGCTGATATATCTATATTTTCTCTTTTATCTTCTAGCTCTACATAGCTACTTACACTTAGGTTATAATCCTGTGCTTTTATTTGCTCTAAAGTGGCATTTTGGCTAATATGAGGGATATTATCTCTCTTTAAATATAACTCTAAGATTCTATTTACATTATCTTTGCTTAGCTTATTTTTATTAGTAACTTTTATATGCTCATTGACTGCATCAATAAATAGTATTGAAGTATTTGGCTTATTTTTCTTTAAAACCATCACACAAGTAGAGATATTTGTGCCAAAAAAGAGATTATCACTAAGAGAGATAATACAATCTATTACATTGCTATTAACTAAATATTGTCTAATCTTTTTCTCTGCCCCACTTCTATATAAAATACCCGGAAATATTACTATTGCAGCACAGCCCTTTTGGCTTAAATAAGAAAGAGAGTGCATAATAAAAGCAAAATCAGACTTAGACTTTGGGGCTAGGACGCCTGCTTTAGAAAACCTATCATCATTTATTAAAAGGGGGTTATCACTACCCTCCCAATTCTTAGAATAGGGCGGATTAGAGACGATAGCATCAAAGGGCTCTTCTTTCTTAATCTCTTCACAGGGGTTAATCAAGGTATCGCCAAGTGAAATATCAAACTTTTCATAGCCCACATCGTGTAAAAACATATTCATTCTTGCTAGATTATAAGTAGTGTGATTAATCTCTTGTCCAAAATAGCCTAATCTTGGGTCTTTTTGAATGCAAATCTTATATTGTAATAGAAGTGAGCCAGAGCCACAAGCGGGGTCATAAACCTTATTTGGCTTAGGATTATTATGAAGGGTTAGTCTAACAAGAAGATTGCTTACTTCTTGGGGTGTAAAAAACTCTCCCCCACTTTTCCCTGCATTACTAGCATACATAGTCATTAGGAATTCATAGGCATCGCCAAAGGCATCAATCGCATTATTTGCATAGCTTAAAGATAGGGAACTAATGCTTTTCATAATATTAAG